>JBKCCA010000041.1:0-1597 GCA_046305595.1 bacterium | reverse complement strand
TTTTTTGAAAATCGGATTTAAGACTTTCAATTCTTCTAAGTTGACACCGCATAATTTATTTACATCATTGAATCTCACAGGGCGAGTAATGTGTACGGTATCAGTTAAGAAAGAAAAATTCGGATAAGTAGGATAAATATTATGAGATTCTGCACAATTCATAATATAAGTAGCTGCGATATAAGCAGGTACATATCCACGTGTTTCTTGAGGTAAATATTGACGAATTTCCCAGAATGTTTTTTTACCACCACCCGCTTTTCTAATAGCTTTATTCACATTACCAGGTCCGCAGTTATAAGCAGCAATCACTAATAACCAATCGCCATATCTTCGATACATATCAACGAAGTATTTAGCAGCGCCATGCGTAGCAAGATAAGGATCTCTACGTTCGTCGACATGAGAAGTAATCTCAAGGTTATACATTTTAGCAGTAGTGAACATGAACTGCCACATACCAGTAGCTCCAACATAAGAAACAGCGTATGGGTTTAGTGCAGATTCAACAATTGCTAAATATTTAAATTCTGTGGGGATGTTATATTCTTTAAATACTTTTTCGACCATAGGGAAATAGTATTCAGACAGTCCCAACATACGCTCAACTTGTTCACGTCTACGGTAAGCATATAAATCTATATAAGCTTGCACATAATTATTATAGTCGAGGGGTATTTGCTTTGTAAGAGAGTCTAATCTTTTCTGATAGACTTCATTTTTATAACGCGGTGGGGCGTTCAAAATAGAAAGGTCAACTTCGGGTACTACAAAGGTAGTATCTTCGACAGGTTTTGCGAAAGTGTTGCTAATTACAAGAATTAAAACCAACACTAGGCAGAAGATCTGAGTTCTTTTCATTCCTGCAAAATATAAAAAAATCGTTAAAATCTTTGATTGCTTACGCCTTTTGTTCTAAAAAGTTCGCAAATTTTAATAAATCTGTCTCTTTAAAGTGTTTTCCGATAATTTGAATACCGATCGAAAGATGGTTCGAATGTGTCTTCGCTGGTATAGAAATAGCAGGCAAACCTGCCAATGAAGCTTGTACGGTAAATATATCGGCCAAGTACATTTGTACCGGATCTTGAGATTTAGCACCCAATTCAAAAGCTGTACTAGGGGCCGTTGGCAAGATCATTAAATCATATTTTGATAGAATCTCTTCTGACTTTTCTTTTATTAATCGACGTACTTTTTGAGCTTTTGCATAATATGCATCGTAATAACCAGCACTAAGTACAAAAGTACCAAGCATGATTCTACGTTTAACCTCTTCACCAAAACCTTCAGATCTTGAAAGTTTATAAGTCGATTCTAAATCAGTAGCATTTTTACTTCTATAACCGAAATGCACTCCATCATAACGTGATAAGTTAGATGATGCTTCGGCAGTTGTTAAAACGTAATAAGTAGGAACTGCATACTTCAGCAATGGAAACTCCACTTCTTCTATTGTAAAACCTTGAGCTCTTAATGCGTCGATTTTTTCGATCATCATTTGACGAACTTCGGGGTCGATACCATCCGAATTAATAGCCTCAGCCAAATAAGCAATTTTAGGTTTATTAGTAAGAGATAAATCTTTCGAATATTC
>JBKCCA010000040.1:0-1651 GCA_046305595.1 bacterium | reverse complement strand
ATACACCCAAAAAATTGTTCAATTGTTGAAAATATTTTAGTCTTTTTTTAAAAAAGACATAAAAATTTTAGAAATATGCCTTATTTTTGTAGTGAAATATAAAAAAAGCTAAAAAATATGCCTTTACTTCGTTTCCAAGCGCTAGAAATTCTTCAAAACAGAAAGAGTGTTAGCATTAAATCACCAAGCAACCGTTTATCAGACATTTACGCTTCAAATGTATTCGACAAAAACAAAATGCGTCAATACCTTTCGAAAGAAGCATTCAATGCTCTTGAAGACACTATCAATTCAGCACAAGGAATTGACAGAACTTTATCTGAACAAATTGCATCAGCAATGAAAGCTTGTGCAATTGAAAAAGGTGTTACCAATTATACACATTGGTTTCAGCCATTAACAGGTAGCACTGCTGAAAAGCACGATGCTTTCTTTGAGCCTACTTCAGATGGTAGATCTTTAGAAAAATTTAGTGGTGACGCTTTAGTACAACAAGAACCAGACGCATCATCTTTCCCTAATGGTGGTATTAGAAATACATTTGAGGCAAGAGGATATACAGCTTGGGACCCAAGTTCGCCAGCATTTATAATGGAGAACGAATCGACAAAAACATTATGTATTCCTACTGTTTTTGTTTCGTACACAGGTGAAGCATTAGATTATAAAGCACCTTTATTAAAAGCATTACATGGTTTAGATAAAGCAGCAGTAGATGTTTGTCAATTATTCGACAAAAGCATTAACAAAGTAACTGCTAGCTTAGGTATTGAACAAGAATATTTCTTAGTTGACTTAGCATTATACAATGCAAGACCAGATTTGATGATGACGGGTAGAGCATTATTCGGACATATGTCGGCGAAGGGTCAACAATTAGAAGACCACTATTTTGGTTCTATCCCTGATAGAGTTTTAGCCTATATGGCTGAATTAGAAATGGAAGCTATCAAATTAGGAATTCCATTAAAAACTCGTCACAACGAAGTAGCACCTAATCAATATGAGTGTGCTCCTATTTATGAAGAAATAAACTTAGCCATAGATCATAATCAATTATTGATGGATTTGATGGATAAAGTAGCAAGAAAACATGGCTTTAAAGTATTGTTACATGAGAAACCATATGCAGGTGTAAACGGATCTGGTAAGCATAATAACTGGTCATTAATTACTGATACTGGTAAAAACTTATTAGCACCAGGTAAAACTCCTAAGAACAACTTGATGTTCTTGACTTTCTTTGTGAATACAATCAAAGCTGTTTACGAGCATGCCGATTTATTGAGAGCGAGTATTGCATCAATTAACAATGATCACCGCTTAGGTGCAAACGAAGCGCCACCGGCAATTATCTCGATTTTCTTAGGTAGTCAATTAGATGAAGTATTAAATGAAATTGAAACTTCGAAAATAAATAAGCAAGCAGATACTAATAATGCAATGTGGTTAGGTATCCCTAAAATTCCACAAATATTATTAGATAATACTGATAGAAATAGAACTTCTCCTTTTGCATTCACAGGTAATAAATTTGAATTCAGAGCTGTAGGTTCATCTGCTAACTCATCTGCTCCTATGACTGTATTGAACAGCATCATGACAGATCAGTTGATTCAATTTAAGAAAGACGTAGATGCCTTAACCTCAA
>JBKCCA010000039.1:0-1821 GCA_046305595.1 bacterium | reverse complement strand
ATAAAGGGGTATTCCTGAGAGCTCAATTAAATTAACAACAACATTCACATATATTCAATGCGTATGCCAAAGCATAAAAACTGCGTTTAAACCTATTTAAACGCATTTTTTCTAAAGTGCCAATTTGAATTTTCGATTCTTTATGGGATGTTAATTCCCATTTTTGGAGAGTGCTATCATACAATTTTCTCCTTTCAATTTTCTTTAAAACGATAAAAGCCCCGGAAAGGGGCTTTTAAGAAGTAGTCCGGATAGGATTCGAACCTATGACCCTCGGTTTAGAAAACCGATGCTCTATCCAGCTGAGCTACCGAACCAATTGGAGCGCAAATTAACAAGTTTGTACTCAAAAAAGCAAGTAGAAAATAAAAAAACGCAGATTTTTTCAAATTTAGCTTGATATAAATTATACTTTGTTGAATTTCAAGACGATTGCTATTAATCGAATATTTTTTTTTGCTTTTTGAGCCTAAACACTATATTTGCTCCCCGTTGGTGAGATGCCTGAGAGGCCGAAAGGAACGGTTTGCTAAACCGTCGTACCCCAAAAGGGTACCGAGGGTTCGAATCCCTCTCTCACCGCAAAAATATTTTTTTGATTATCAAGTTATTAAGCTTATTTCAAAAAAATATTGAAAATAAACTCGCAAAAGCAGAATATTTTTCTACTTTTGCAGTCCATTCAAAAAAGTTCGGGGTGTAGCGTAGCCCGGTTATCGCGTCTGGTTTGGGACCAGAAGGTCGCAAGTTCGAATCTTGCCACCCCGACTTAAATTTTACTCTTCCAAAACATTAATTCTAGTAAATTATACATCCCAATTTTTAATCATCTAAAGCTTGCTGAATATTTATTGAATTCTACGTTTTTAGTAGTTTCTATTTATCCTTTTATCCTCATTCACAGTGTTCTTTCCCACAATATGAACTTCAAGTAACTAAATTGTTTCCTTTGGCACTCATTTTGTATATATTTGGTGTTAACTAAAAGGAAACTCTTATGAAGAGAAGTAATTACGTATTAATTCTTAGTCTTATTACCTTCGTTTTATCATTATTTATCAATGAAAACGCACATTCGTCGCATTTACGTGGGGGTGAGGTCACCTGGAAATGTGTCATGGAAGGTGGTAAAAGTAAGTACAAATTTAAAGTTGTTGTATATAGACTTTGTACAGGTTGTTTAGGTTGCTTGGGTGATGAGGATGAATTGAGAGTAAGCAAGCTTAACGGTACCCTAAGTCCGACTCTTAACAATGCTTTATTGGGAGGTGATCCGATTGTAGACCCAACTTCTGGTAATATCAAACTCCTTAGAACTTCCAAAAAAGACATTTCTCCTTCATGTGGATTCCCTACTGTTAACCCTTTATTTTGCGATCCAAATTCTTCGGCTAATTCAGATGCAGGTTCTGTCGAAAAACATACTTATGAATCCGGATTAATCGATTTCACTGGTGTAAATCCTCCTGTGAATGTTAATAATCCTGTAATATTTTCTTTTGAACAATGTTGCCGAGATGGTGCAACTAACTTAACTTCTACCATTGGAAATGGTAGTATGGTTTTGTACTCTAAAATGTATCCTTTTTATCCGAACGGACAAACAGTTGCTCAATCAATTCAAGAATGTTTTGATAATGCACCTGACTTTACTGAACCTCCTTCAGCATTGTTGTATACTTCAGGACTTGACTTTATTTTCAATAATAACGCAACAGATGTTGACTTAGATAACTTGTATTATGATTTCGATGTTCCAATTGCATCATCTGAAAGCGATGGTAGTCCAGTGATTCCATTACCTGAGGAAGCATTTTTGGA
>JBKCCA010000038.1:0-1066 GCA_046305595.1 bacterium | reverse complement strand
TTGCCAGGTCTAAAAATATTCTTTCTGAAATAAAGCAAATCAAAGATTTTGGAAAAGAAATAAAAGGTGATGCAAAAGGTGATTTGAGAATCGGTATTATACCAACTTTAGCACCTTATTTACTTCCTTTATTTATTAAGAGTTTTAGTGAAGCTTACCCTGATCTAAAATTGATTATAAGGGAATTGATGACCAATGATTTGTTGAATCAATTAAAAAGTTCAGATATTGATGTTGCAATATTAGCTGGACCTATAAATGAAAAGAATCTTACAGAAACTCCATTGTTCAAAGAGCCTTTCTACGTTTATGGATCTTTTGTAAAAGAAGTTAAAAAGCAATTTGTTGCGCCACAACTATTAAAGGCTGAACAATTATGGTTATTAGAAGAAGGTCATTGTTTTAGGAATCAGGTCATGAATTTCTGTGAGTTAAGAAATAATACATTGAATGAAAGTCATATATCTTACGAAGCGGGGTCAATTGAAACCTTAATAAATTTAGTAGATAAATATGAGGGTTTAACAATTGTTCCACATCTAGCGATAAATCATTTAAAGAAAAACCAATCACTTAAAATACATGAATTTGCAAGTCCGAAGCCATGCAGACAAATTAGTTTAGTGATTCAAAATAATTATCCAAGATTAAAACTCATTAATGCATTAAAAGAATACATTTTAAAGGTTATACCTTTGCAAAATGAGGGTAAAGGATTTAAATCGATAGCAATTAATTAAGCAGATAATTTTCTGTTTAATTGATGCCAAGCTTTCCCATTATATACATTATATCCTTTGGAAGAAAGTAAGCTTTTAGCAGATGCACTGCGCATACCTGAAGCACAACAAGTAATGATAGCCTTATATTTTTTTAATTTATTTAACTGATTAGACAAGTCATTTAGTGGCATGTTGATTGCACCTTTTATATGTCCAGAATTAAACTCAGATTTAGTTCTTACATCTATAATCACAGCACCTGATTTAACTAGGTCTTTATAATTTGTATCATCATAAAGACCTAGTAATTTTAATATTGATTTAAACATTTTATTTCTTTTTGG
>JBKCCA010000037.1:0-1008 GCA_046305595.1 bacterium | reverse complement strand
CATCATTTACTAATGAACCTTTCTGATTAACATGTTGTCCTAATACTTCTTTTAATGCTGCATGCAATAAATGTGTTGCACTATGGTTCCTTGTTGTATTGCTTCTTTTAATTGCATTAATTTTTACATTGAATTTAGCATTCAAATTTTTAGGTAATGCTGTGCTGATGTGTATTGTTTGATTATTCTCTTTTTTGGTATCGATGATACTTATTTTGTCTGTAACATCCGAAGTAGATATCATAAAACCTGTATCACCAATTTGACCTCCACTTTCTGCGTAGAACGGACTTTTATCAAACACTAAATGATAAAGATCTTTGCCTTTGGCATTCACTTTACGATATTTTATTAACTCTACTTCTTCTTCGATACTTTCATAGCCAGTAAATTCGAAAGATTCGTTATTATTTAAAATCACCCAATCATCCGCATCAATTTGAGTAGCTGCGCGTGAACGAGTTTTTTGTTCTTCTAATGCTTTATTAAATCCGTCGATATCTACCTTACACGACTTCTCAGAAGCCATCAATTGTGTTAAATCTATCGGGAATCCGTATGTATCAAACAATTCAAAAGCAAAAGCTCCATCAATAATATTGTTTTGTACTTGATATTTTTCGAAACGTTGAATACCAGATGCGAGTGTTCTCAAGAAAGAATTTTCTTCTTCCATGATTACTTTCTTCACGAACTCTTTTTGTTCAACAATCTCTTGAAATACTCCATCAAATTGTTCAGCTAAAATATCAACTAACTGATACAAGAATGGTTCTTTTAAATTCAAGAAAGTATATGCATAACGAACAGCTCTTCTTAAAATTCTACGAATCACATAGCCTGCTTTCACATTCGATGGTAATTGTCCGTCTGATATACAAAAAGCAATAGCTCTTATATGATCAGACATAACACGCATAGCAATATCTGTCTTTTCATTTTTACCATATTCAATACCAGATGCTTTCGCGATGTATTGAATTAAAGGTTGAAAAATATCGGTATCGT
>JBKCCA010000036.1:0-1446 GCA_046305595.1 bacterium | reverse complement strand
CGCCCATTGATAATCTTTTCACATTCGTAACAAATAAATCGTCGCCTACTAATTGAACTTTATCACCAATTGCTTTTGTAACACTAGCCCAACCACTCCAATCGTCTTCCGCTAATCCGTCTTCGATAGAGATAATCGGATATTTCTTGCTCCAATCAACCCAGTACTGAACCATCTCATCAGAAGTTAATTTTTCTCCACTAGATTTATGGAAGTGATATACTTTTTCGTTCTCGTTCCACATCTCTGTCGATGCAGCATCCATCGCAATCCATACATCTTCACCTGGTCTATAACCCGCTGCTTCAATAGCTTGTAAAACTGTTTCAATTGCTTCAACATTCGAACCGATGTTAGGCGCAAATCCGCCTTCATCACCAACGTTAGTTGAGTAACCTTTTTTCTTTAATACTGATTTTAAGTGATGGAAGATTTCTGCACCCATTTGTAAGCCTTGAGAAAAACTCTCAGCACCAAACGGCATCACCATAAATTCTTGAAAATCTATTTTGTTATCAGCATGTGCACCACCGTTTAAGATGTTCAACATTGGTACCGGTAATGTATTTGCATTTACTCCGCCTACATAACGATACAATGGTTGACGTGATTCTTGAGCAGCAGCTTTAGCAACTGCTAATGATACACCTAATATTGCGTTAGCACCTAACTTACTTTTATTTTCTGTTCCATCTAATTCAATCATCAACTTATCAATTAAGTTTTGCTCAAATACATCAGCACCTCTTAATTCATTAGCAATAATATCGTTCACATTTGCAACGGCTTTCAAAACTCCTTTGCCTAAATATTTTGATTGATCAGCATCTCTTAATTCTACTGCCTCATGTGCACCAGTTGAAGCACCTGATGGTACTGCTGCTCTTCCTAAAAATCCGTTTTCTGTTAACACATCAACTTCAACAGTTGGGTTACCTCTCGAGTCAAGAATTTGTCTCGCTTTTACGTCAATTATTAAACTCATATGATTTGTGTTTATTTTTCTCTTTAACGAATATATATTTTATAACATTGCGATGAAATCATCAAATAAATATCTTGAATCATGTGGTCCTGGTGATGACTCCGGATGGTACTGAACCGAAAAGGCTTTCTTACCTTTTACTCTTATGCCTTCAATTGACTGATCATTTAAATTTATATGTGTAATTTCTACTTTTTCTGAACTTCTTACATCTTCAGGCACTACTCCGAATCCGTGATTTTGAGAAGTTACTTCGCAACGATTTTGTATAATATTTTTTACCGGGTGATTTAATCCTCGGTGACCATTAAACATTTTATGTGTTCTGATATCATTCGCTAATGCAAGCAATTGATGACCTAAACAAATACCGAACATCGGAGTTCCACTTTCTAAAACTTTCTTTACTGTTTCAATAGCATATGGCATTGCTGATGGGTCACCCGGACCGTTAGAGATAA
>JBKCCA010000035.1:0-3832 GCA_046305595.1 bacterium | reverse complement strand
ATACATCTACACCTTCGAATGAATTGTATTTTGCATCATTAATACCATATCCAACAAAGTAAATTTCATTAGTCAATATGTCTATTAGATCTTGATCTTTTACTGGGAAAAAATCTTCAGCAATTTCAAATGCAGTTTGATTTACTTCTAAAAGTCTTTTGCCAAGCACTTTTTCTATTAGATGATAATTTTGAAAATAACCTTCTGCACTTAACTGTGGAAGTCCGATTTCTTGAAATTGATTTCTTAAATATTCTGCTGCTAATTTTTGTCCGGCTTTGCCCGTTTCTCTGCCTTCATATTCATCTGATGCAAGTATTGTCAGATGTGTATTTAAATCATTAACATCTATAAAGTTTATAAATTTCTTTGCATCATTTAAGCTTTGAGCAAAAATTATCTGTGTAGAAAAAAGTAAGGCTATTAAAAAATTATATTTTCTCATATAGAAATTTACTTAATGTTAGCAATTGATTTTATTAACTCTATTAGCATGTCTACCACCTTCAAATTCGGTAGTTATAAATGTTGATGTAATTTCTTTGGCTAAGTTTTCAGATGTAAATCTAGCAGGTATACATAAGATATTCGCATCATTATGAGATCTAGCTAATTCAGCTAATGGAACATCCCAGCAGATTGCTGCTCTTATATCTTTATGTTTGTTTGCAGTAATTGCAACACCATTTGCAGAGCCACAAATTAATATACCTAATTCATGTTCTTTATTTTGAATAGCTGATGCTAAAGGGTGAACGAAATCAGGGTAGTCAACTGATGCATCAGTGTAAGGCCCGAAATCTTTTACTTCATGACCTAGTTCATTCAACATTTCAATTAAAATCTTTTTGTATTCGTAACCTGCATGGTCACCTCCGATTGCTATCTTCATTTTTTAAGGTTATTAAGTTATTGGGTTATTGGGTTATTGA
This sequence comes from bacterium, assembly GCA_046305595.1. Classification (GTDB taxonomy): domain Bacteria; phylum Bacteroidota; class Bacteroidia; order Sphingobacteriales; family Sphingobacteriaceae; genus JAEYZM01. The sequence goes on along the minus strand of JBKCCA010000035.1, from coordinate 2,900 downwards.
GTTAATATGTTATTTGCCTTAATAACCTAATAACTCAATTACTTAATAACCCTTAATAGTAATATGTTTCTGCTTCTTGTTTTTTCTTACGTTTTTCTACTCTCGCTGACACGAATATACTGATCTCAAATAAGATGTATAAAGGCATACTTACTAACATAAGTGTAGGTATATCTGGTGTAGGAGTTATAAATGCTGCTAATAAAACTATTAAAAAGATTGCAATTCTTCTATTAGTTCTCATGAATTTAGGTGTCATGATACCCATTAACGATAAGAAGTATATTACTATTGGCAATTCAAATACAAAGCCAGTAGCTACAGTTAGCATACTTACAGTAGATAAATAAGAGTCAAGTGTAATTTGATTAATGATTTCTTCTGATATAACATAAGTACCTAAGAAATTCACTGACATTGGTGTGATGATAAAATACCCGAAAAGTACACCAGTTATAAAAAGAAAACTTCCGTAAAATATTAATCCAGTTGCATGCTTTCTTTCTTTTTGATGCAATCCGGGTCTTATGAATCTCCATAGTTCCCAAAGGAAATAAGGGAATCCCATAATAAAGCCTGCAATAAATGAACCTGTGATGTGCAAATTAAATTGCCCAGCCATGGTATTATTCATGATCACGAAGTTTATTTTATCAATGCAAAGATCTGCTGATAATTGATACCTAGTAGATAATTCGCATAGCATTCTATATGTCCAGAATGTGGTTTTCTTCGGACCAAAAATAATATCATCAAATAGAATATCTTTATAAACGAAAGCTACTAATGAGAGTGTTACTATAACGAATGCAGATCGAACAAGGTGCCATCTAAGTGACTCTAGATGGTCGACAAATGACATGTCTGAATTGGGGTCTGATGCTCGTTTAAGATTGTTTAAAAATCCTGCCATAATTTGGCTTAAAGATATAAAGAAAAAAGCGAAACAAGGTTTCGCTTTTTTCTTTATGAGTATTTTATTATTCAGTGAAATCGAATGTTTCTAAAAATTTAGTAGTGAAATTACCTGCTCTAAAATTAGGGTCTTTCATCAATTTCAAATGGAAAGGAATAGTTGTTTTCACTCCTTCAATAACGAACTCGCTTAAGGCTCTTTCCATGGTACTTATAGCTTCTTCACGAGTTTGTGCAACTGTGATAAGTTTAGCAATCATAGAATCGTAGTTTGAAGGAATTACATAGCCTGCATAAACGTGAGTATCTACACGCACTCCATGTCCGCCTGGTGAATGAAAATTAGTGATCTTACCCGGTGAAGGTCTAAACCCATTCCAAGGATCTTCAGCATTAATTCTACATTCTATAGCATGCATTGCTGGCTCATAGTTTTTACCTGAGATAGGTATGCCTGCAGCAACTTTTATTTGTTCTTTAATTAAATCGTAATTGATTACTTCTTCAGTAACTGGGTGTTCAACTTGAATACGAGTATTCATTTCCATGAAGTAGAAATTACGATGTTTGTCTACTAAGAATTCAATTGTACCAGCACCTTCATAACTAACAGCCTGTGCACCAATAATTGCTGCATCACCCATTCTTTTACGAAGTTCAGGAGTCATAAAAGGAGAAGGAGATTCTTCTACTAATTTTTGATGTCTTCTTTGAATAGAGCAATCACGTTCTGAAAGGTGACATACCTTACCAAATTGATCACCTACGATTTGAATTTCAATATGACGTGGGTCTTCAATAAATTTCTCTAAGTATATACCATCATTACCAAATGCGGCACCTGCTTCTTGTCTCGCAGAATCCCATGCTGGTTCAAACTCTTCATCTTTCCATACAATACGCATACCTCTACCACCACCACCGGCAGTAGCTTTTAAGATAATTGGGTATCCGATTTCATTCGCAACCATAATGCCTTGTTTGACCTCCGTAAGTAAACCATCAGAGCCAGGTATAGTAGGTACACCTGCTTTTTTCATAGTTTCTTTTGCAGAAGCTTTATCACCCATTCCGTTTATTTGTTCTGGAGTAGCACCAATAAATTTGATACCATATTCACGACAAATTTCTGAGAATTTAGAGTTTTCTGATAAGAAACCATAACCCGGATGAATAGCATCGGCATTAGTAATTTCTGCTGCCGATATAATGCTAGGAATGCTCAAGTAAGAATCTTTACTTGGAGCTGGACCAATACAAACTGCTTCATCAGCAAAACGAACATGCAAGCTCTCTCTATCAGCTGCTGAATAAACTGCAACCGTTTTTATGCCCATCTCTTTACAAGTTCTGATGATTCTTAAAGCAATCTCCCCTCTATTGGCAATTAATATTTTTTTAAACATAATTTCTGATTAACAATAAATCATTATGAATTACATTGGTTCTACTAAGAATAATGGTTGATCATATTCTACTGGTGTAGCGTTATCAACTAATACCTTTACTATCTTACCTGAAACTTCAGATTCAATTTCGTTGAATAATTTCATTGCCTCGATAATACATACAACTTGACCTGCTTTTACTTCATCACCAACATTTACAAATGAAGGCTTGTCAGGTGAAGATGAACGGTAGAATGTACCAATCATAGGTGATTTAATTGTAATCAAATTTGAAGCCTCTGCTGCAGGAGCTGCAGGAGCAGGAGCTGAATTTGAAGCTGGAGCCGATGCAGCTGCCACTGGTAAAGCTTGCATTGCAGGAGCTGCAGGAATTGTAGCACTTACAATCGTTTGCATATTAGACTGCGCTTTGATTGTAATTTTGAAATCTTTTCTATCGATTGAAACCTCACTAACACCAGATTTCGCTACGAACTTTATCAGTTCTTGTATCTCTTTAATGTCCATATGTTTGTTGTTTAGATTATGCTATATTTTTTTTACAAATGTATTCTATTATTTTTTAGTATCGTAAGC
>JBKCCA010000034.1:0-1395 GCA_046305595.1 bacterium | reverse complement strand
ATACGAGAAGGTTATTTTGCAGATTTAGTAGTAATAAATCCGGATGCTTCAGAAACAGTTGATACATCTAACATTCTATACAAATGCAAATGGTCGCCTTTCGAGGGTTATACCTTTAAATCGAGCGTTGATTCGACCTTTGTAAACGGACGATTAGTATACCATAAAGGGCAATTCGACGAGTCTGAGAAGGGTAAGCGATTGACTTTTAACAGATAATTGAAACCTTTTAATCTGATAGAGGTATAAGTAATCAAAACCTCGTTCGAATAAGTATGCAATTATTTAGCATCTTTTAAAAAATTGTGTCAAAAGCTCGTCATTTACAAAACAATGACGAGCTTTTAATGTATTCTCTATACATTTGCGTTTCGAAATACAGGTATGGGGAAAGTTTCAATCAATATAGCCACAGGCACAATACAAAAAGACGAAATCATTATCGGCATTGATTTAGGTACAACGAATAGTTTAATTGCCTATATCGATGAAGATAAAGCACCTAGAGTGATAAATGACATGGGTAAGGGTGTTTTAGTGCCATCCATCGTACATTTTCATGATTCTGGAGATATCATCGTAGGTAATGAAGCGAAGCCTTATTTAATCGCTGACCCAAGTAATACTATTTTTTCAGTTAAAAGACTTCTCGGACAATCATATAAAGACATTGAAAATTTCAAAGAATTTTTCAGCTATAAAGTGATTGACGATGATTCAGATAGTATTGTAAAAATAAAAGTAGGAGAGAAATTCTACACTCCGATTGAATTATCAGCATTGATTTTAAAAGAGTTAAAAGAAAGAGCAGAACATGCTTTAAAAACTCCAGTCAACAGAGCGGTGATCACCGTGCCTGCTTATTTTAATGATGCTCAGCGTCAAGCAACACGTGATGCGGGTAAGATCGCTGGCTTAGATGTATTGAGAATTGTTAACGAGCCTACAGCAGCGAGTTTAGCCTATGGTATAGGTATTGACCCTAATGACGAACAAACGATTGCAGTTTACGATTTAGGTGGTGGTACTTTTGATATCTCTATCTTAAAAATTCAAAACGGAATTTTTGAAGTACTCTCTACAAATGGCGATACTTTTTTAGGGGGTGATGATTTTGATAGAGCGATTTTAGGGTACTGGATTAAAGAGAATAATATTGCGGATGATACCTTGAAAAACAATGTACCACTCGCTCAAGAATTACGATTAAAAGCAGAAGAAGCGAAGAAAGCTTTGAGCTCTCAAAATATTTTCAACTCACATGTTGGCGATTATCATTGTGCAATTACGAAACAGAAATTCGAAGAGCTGATTTTACCATTGGTAAACAAAACAATCGAATGCAGTAAAAATGCTATTGCCGATGCGGGTGTTTCTGTAGATGAAATACAACAC
>JBKCCA010000033.1:0-2450 GCA_046305595.1 bacterium | reverse complement strand
ACGAAAGGGTCAAGAGAATTTCGATAATTTAATTAAGCATATACAAAACAGAGAATGCATAAAAATAAATTACCACAAGCTAGATGGGAGTTTTAAAGCTCACCATTGTCTACCTGTATTAATTAAAGAATATAACAGCGGATGGTACACTGGTTGGTATTTACTCGCACTGCCTATAAAGAGTGATCAAAATTTTTATTTAGCAAACTTAAACGATTTGATTGTTTATGCCCTCGATAGAATTGAAAATATAGAGCTATCAGAATTAAATCCGAAAATAAAAATCAACAAATCATTCAATCCACATGATTACTTTAATCATGTGTTTGGCATCATCCGAAATAACCTCTCACAAAATAATTTACCAAAAGTAGAAAAGGTACAAATAGAAACTACTGATGAAAAATGGATATATGATTATATTTTAAAATATCCGATACACCATACACAACAGATCATCAAAAATGAGGAGAAAAAAAGATATTTAAAGTTCAGTATCGAGATTGAAATAGACACAGAGTTAGAGAATAATTTGTTCAAGCATTCAGTAGAATTAAGAGTTATTAAACCAGATTATTTGAGAGATAGAATAGTCGAAAGATTAAAAAGTGCATATACTAAATACTAATAACTAATTACAATTAACTAAATTCATTCACTGCCAAATTTTGGCAGTCAACCACCGTAGTTTAGTATTATAAATTAAATAATATAGCTATGGTTTACACATCATTACAACAGAAATTTGAAAAAGGTCGTTACAAGGGTAAGACCTTAGGATTAATTATGAAAAGCAATCCAGATTACATTCAGTGGTGCATTCAATCGATGAACGACTTCTCACTATCAGAAGAATTAATGAGTAAACTAAACAAAAGAAAATCAATTATTGAATTTTCAGATGTGCTTGTTAATGTGAATGCGCAAAAGAAATACTGGGGGCTTAGAACTAGTAATTTCCAATTGAATATGTTTGTGGGAAGTAATTAATCTACTTCCTCACAAACCTAGCATTATAAACACTGTCGTCTGTTACAGCTTTAAGAATATACATTCCTTTATTCAATGTCTGAATATTTATTTCAGCACTATCGCCTACTAACACCAAACATCCGTTTAAATCATAAACTTCTACTCTGTTAACTTTTGAATTCAATTGAATATTGATCAATTTGTTTGAGGGATTCGGGTAGACATACATTTCTTGATATTTATTGATTTTGGCAATACCGCTCGCTGTTATATTGAATTTAAATAGCTCTCGACCTACATCATTACTTAAAGAATTCAAACGAGCTGACAATACAGCATTCTGAGCATTTAATACATACAACTGTGTAACTTCAAAAGTTATGTTATTGTTGTTAGATGCGAATACTGGCGAATAAGAATTTCCATTGCTGATCAATAAGTTTGATCGCTCTGTTGAAAAACTATTCGTGTCTGCAACAAATAATACTCGATCATTTAAAATTGCATAATTATGCTTTTTGAATTTGTAATTAGAAGTCACGTCTTGAAACTCAAAAATTTTGGAAACACTACTCGATCCAACTTCATAAATTATTGTATTAATGTGTGAAGGATTTGGAGTATTCGAAGGTGTAAAAGTTACTGCAAAATATAACTTGTTATTAAACTCTCTAAAACCATTGAATTCTATCGAATTACTATCTATGTATAAAACACTAATGTTTTGCATAGATGAAACGTCTGTACTTTTTAGATACAATAAATCAGTTTTAGATCCAGATCCAGTATTGGGCTTCAGTGGAATTGTTACAGAGTATAATTTATTACCCCATACCCTTAATTGATTTTTAGTGGTATTGTTATTTGCACCTATGTTCTGTGTTAAAGAAATTGTAATAGTAGTTTTAGATATGAAATCGAAACTCTCAGTTGATCGATAAATCGGATCTACTGTAGAACAAGCCCTTTTGTTAAATACTAATTTATTATTTAACACTGCACGTTCACCAATACAATTATTCAAATCTGAATACACCAATGTTTCAGAGTTACTATCTAATTCGTAAATTTCAAATCTTGCAATTCGATAAATTTTACCATTATTTTTTACTAGTCTACTCGATCTTTGATCAGAGGAAAGAGTTAAAACCTGACTTGCATCTCCAGCTTGACCATTTGATCTGTAAATTGCATCTGGTGAAGTAAATGCTGCGAAAAAATAGATCTGGTTATTCAATTCAATTAAACTGTTTATCGATGCATTAACATTGAAATTCGTTAATGCGTAAGTGCCTTGCGTGGTGCCATTCGTAAACCATAATTGATAGTATTGTGCATTTCCCACTATAGCCCAAAAACAAAAATTACCGTTATATGTCAAAAAATTATTTTCATTGTACATGTTATCATAACTAAAAGTTGTAGATACATTATCTAACAATAATTTTGTGCCCGAATCTGTGCCATCTGTAATATAT
>JBKCCA010000032.1:0-2934 GCA_046305595.1 bacterium | reverse complement strand
ATGTCTTGCTGCACTTTCGGAGTGGCGGTGGCTGTTAAGGCGATAATGGGTACATGTCCGCCGAGCTGATTGATAACCGATCGAATCTTACGATACTCAGGTCTGAAATCATGCCCCCACTCTGAAATACAATGGGCCTCGTCAATGGCGACAAATGAGACTTGCGCCGATTGTAAAAATTCTAAGTTCTCTTGTTTGGCTAATGACTCAGGTGCGATGTATAATAGTTTGGTATCGCCACTTAAAACATCGTTCTTCACTTTCATGATCTCAGCCTTGCTCAACGATGAGTTGATGAAATGGGCGATGCTATCATTTGAGCCGAATGCTCTTATTTGATCGACCTGGTTTTTCATTAGGGCAATGAGTGGTGAAATTACTAATGCGGTACCATCACTCATCATTGCTGGTAATTGGTAACACATAGATTTACCTGCACCGGTAGGCATGATCACAAAAGTGTCATTACCCGAAAGTATATTGGTTATAATTGCCTCTTGCTGACCTTTAAATTGGTCGAAGCCGAAAAAGTTATTTAAGTTATCGAAAAGTAATTTCTTGGTCTCTATCATCCTAACACCCCGATAATGAATTAGTTATATTATTGCTATAAATTGAACTTAAAAATAATATATTTTTGTGAGAAATAGAGCAATATTTTAGAGAAAATTGAAGTCAGCAAAAGAAATAATCGAAATAGCCAATCGCACCTTCAAGATTGAAGCCGATGCGGTACTACAATTGCAACAGCAATTGAACAATGATTTCGTGGAGGTAATTAACGAGATCTTAAAATCGAACGGACGAGTAGTGGTGACAGGTATTGGCAAGAGTGCCATCATCGCTAATAAGATTGTAGCGACACTTAATTCAACAGGTACACCTTCCCTGTTCATGCACGCTGCAGATGCCATACACGGCGACCTGGGCATGATTCAGAAAGACGATGTGGTAATTTGCATCTCTAAGAGCGGAAACACGCCTGAGATCAAAGTATTGGTGCCTCTATTGAAAGCATCGACGAATAAATTGGTAGCCATTGTAGGTAATAACGAATCGTTATTAGCTAAGCAAGCTGATTATGTATTAGACACTACGGTTGATGTAGAAGCTTGCCCCAATAATTTAGCACCTACTACCAGCACTACTGCACAATTAGCCATGGGCGATGCTATCGCTGTGTGTTTATTAGAATGTCGTGCCTTTAGCTCGAGTGATTTTGCGAAGTACCATCCGGGTGGAGCATTAGGCAAGAGATTGTATTTAAAGGTTTCTGACCTTGCAACGCAAAACGAAAAGCCAATGGTCACTGAGCATGAAAATTTATCGCAAGTGATACTTGAAATTTCTTCTAAGCGTTTAGGGATGACGGCGGTAATTGACAATGATGATCAGTTGGTCGGCATCATTACCGATGGAGATTTGCGTCGTTTAATGGAAAAAGGCTTTAATGAAAATTTACTGGCGAAAGACATTATGGGCAAACATCCGAAGACAATAAACAAAGATGAATTAGCAATTAATGCTCTTGAGTTAATGAAAATTCATAATATTACACAGTTAATAGTGGCCGACGATACACAATACGTTGGTGTTATACATTTGCACGATTTAATAAGAGAAGGAATTATATAATGTTAGATAAGAATAAGTATGCCATCATTATGGCCGGTGGTATTGGAAGTAGATTTTGGCCAATTAGTAAAACGAACAGACCTAAGCAGTTTCTTGATATTTTAGGTATCGGCAAGACTTTGATTCAACAAACCTATGAAAGATTTTTGAAGATTTGTCCGGCGGAAAATATTTACATCGTCACCAACGAAAGTTACCGTGCATTGATCAACGAGCAAATACCTTCGTTAAGCAATGATCAAATTTTAGGGGAGCCGATTGCGAAAAATACCGCGCCTTGTATTGCTTATGCATGTCATAAAATTCACAAGCAAAACCCTGAAGCTATTGTAACCGTTGCCCCTTCAGACCATTTGATTTTGAAGGAAGATGATTTCTGTTCGCAGATTAATGTAGCAATGGAAACGGCTACTAACCACGATTATTTAATCACCTTAGGTATTATGCCTACTCGCCCTGATACTGGGTACGGATATATTCAATTCGTTGAAAACACTTTACAAGACGGGCATTACAAAGTGAAGACTTTCACTGAGAAACCGAATTTAGAACTCGCGAAAACTTTTTTACAGAGTGGTGATTTCTTATGGAATGCCGGCATCTTTGTATGGAGTACTAAATCGATCATCTCTGCTTTAGAAAAAAGTTTAGCAGATATGAACGAGATTTTTGCTTCCGGAAAAATTTATTACAACACCCCACAAGAGAAGAAATTTATTGAGAACGCATACACGCAATGCTCTAATATTTCGATCGACTATGGCATTATGGAGAAAGCGAATAATGTATATGTTTATGCTGCTGACTTCGGATGGTCGGATCTTGGAACTTGGGGTTCGCTATATACTGTTTTAGAAAAAGATTACGTAGGCAATGCGGTGGTATTCCCCGACAATGTGGTGATGTACGATTCTTCTAACTGTATAGTAAATACTGAGAAAGAGAAGCTAGTGGTGATTAAAGGTTTAGAAGATTTTATTGTCGTTGACTCTGGTGATGTGCTACTGGTATGTCCCAAGAATCAAGAGCAAGAGATCAAACAAATAGTCGCTGACATCCGTACTAAAAAAGGCGATAAATACATTTAGTCTTATGAAGAGAATAGTTTTTTGCGTTCTGATGTGCATTGGAACTTTTACTGCATTTGCACAAAATACTTTGTCATCAAAAAATGCAAAAGCACTATCGGCTTATCAGCGTTCGAACATCGCGATCAACCAACGTTTATACAATACGGCGATTCGTGATTTAGAAGAAGCAATACGCATCGATGCGAATTTTGTGGAAGCACATTTTCGC
>JBKCCA010000031.1:0-21500 GCA_046305595.1 bacterium | reverse complement strand
AATTAGCATAAATAAAAAAAGCGGCGATAATGATTGCCGCTTTTTTTATGCATTTAAAATATTTTGTATCCCTTGAATAATCATAGCAATACTTCACAATACTGCTATAGTAATCTCGAATACTAATAAGATAAACTTTCTCATAAATCTATTATATAATAGGTGAACAATTCGATTCAAAATTGCTTACAGAAAATCAGATATTAAATACCATATAGTCAAATTGAAGTAATTGCTATATTAATTACATGAAAATGGGGTTTAAATTTTTTATTAAATTTTAATTATAATTTCGTCGGTTTAAATCTGCTGTTCATCGGTCTTTTTTTTGTAAGAATTGATTAATAGATTTTTTATATAAAATCAAATTATATATGATTAGAGCTAATTAATTTATATTTGTATATGTACTCTATCGAGAATATTGAAGAATTGGTTTCTAAGACAAACCTCGACATACTTGCCAAGCAGGTGGTTGAAGGTTTTATAACTGGTTTGCATAAAAGTCCGTTCCATGGGTTCTCTGTAGAATTTGCCGAACACAGACCATATCACCCAAGCGAGAACATCCGAAGTATAGATTGGAAATTATATGGGCGTACTGATAAAATGTACGTGAAGAAATTTGAAGAAGAAACAAATTTGAGATGTCAATTTGTATTAGATATTTCTTCATCGATGTATTACCCTGAAAAGAAATGGTCGAAAATAAAATTTTCGATATTAGCCATTGCAGCATTAACTGAATTGTTGAAATCGCAAAGAGATGCATTTGGCTTAACTACATTCTCAGATAAACTAGAGTTTTCAAGCGTAGCAAGATCAACTACTGCACACCAGAAATTATTATACACAGAATTAGAGAGAGTATTAGCACTTAAACCAGGTAAGGGGAATACTTCTATCACTAAATCATTGCATGAGATAGCAGAGAAAATTCATACAAGATCTTTGGTAATTATATTTTCAGACATGTTTGAGAATGCTGAAGATGAAGATAAAATTTTTGATGCATTACAACATTTAAGATATAATAAACATGAAGTAGTTTTATTTCATGTTTCAGATCATAATACAGAAATTAATTTTGAATTTGATAATAGACCCTATTTATTTATCGATATAGAAAGTGGTGAAGAAGTAAAGTTACATGCTAATTCAATTAAAGAAAAATATGTAGACTCTATGAAAAACTATATTGAAAAAATCCAAAATAGGTGTCATCAAGAAAAAATCGACCTTATACTTGCAAACTCAGAAAAAGGTTTCAATGAAATTTTATCTGCATATTTAATTCGTAGACAAAAGATGCTTTAGTAATTGTTTTTCAAGCAATTACATTCAAATAATTTTTTTTAAATAAATTAAATCTTTTTCTGAAACCTTAGCGTATGTTTTTTCGATACAAGAGTTAAACTAAATATCACCCGTGTATTTTTTAACTCGAATTAATTCGAAAAAAATTATGAAAAAGATTTTATTATTAATTACAATCGTTATCGCAGCAGCTTTCATCAATGAAGCAAGCGCACAAACAGACACAGTATGTGTTAATTCATCAACAGTTCCTTACAGCGTAACCTCAACTGCAGGATCGACTTATGCATGGACAATTTCAGGTGGTGGTACATTAAGTGCTTCAACTGGAAATGCTATATCGGTAAATTGGGCGAGCACACCAGGCTTGTATACTTTACAAGTAACTGAGACATCAGCATCTGGTTGCGTAGGTGACCCAGTAAGTTTAAATGTTAGAGTATTACCATTACCTACAGCTAGTATAGCAGGTAACACAACAATGTGTTTTAATGATGGTGCACCAACAGTAACTGTTTCTTTAACAGGCGAAGGTCCGTGGACATTCACATTCTCAAATGGTACAACAACAAACACTGTTACAAATCATAACTCTAGTACGTATACATTCTCAGCAGCACCAACAATACCAGCAGCTGGTACAAGTGCAGCTACTACAACTTATACATTAACGAGTGTGAACAATAGATTCTGTTCAGGTACAACAAGTGGTTCAGCAGCTGTAACTGTGAATCCGAAACCTGTTACTTCTGGTATCATATACTAAGAAATAGTAGAACACATTAGTAGATTTTTTTAAGCAATACTTGAGCTTTAAAAACATATCGAACCATGTTCCGAATCTGGAAAATATTTTTAATAATAATACTGGGGAGCTTACATCCAAATGTAAGCTTCTCACAAGATGCGGATACAGTGCGAGCCGGACAAAGAGGGGTTGAGTATAGTGTTCTAAATACACCAGGATCATATTATGAATGGTTTGTTGAAGGTGGTAAGTTTATTACATCAAATGGAATAAATAAGATCACAGTTAATTGGGGTCAGAAAGTTGGAAAATACAAGATAGCTGTAGTAGAAACTAACAAGTTCGGTTGTGTAGGAGATACAGTTTGGCATCAGGTTTATGTCAATAGAGCGATATTCCCAACTATATTTGGTAGAGAATTAATTTGTGAAGGCGAGACACTTCAATTAAGAGCTTCATCTGAAGATTCTGTTTATAAAGACATAAGATATGAGTGATCTACAGGTGATATCTCTGAAAATATAGAGCTGACTCTTTTCAAAACTACTAAAATTTATTGCGTGTTATATTACAATGGTGATGCAATAGATACTGCTTATAAAACAATTGAGGTTATACCAAATTCGCGTTATAATTTTTCATGGACTCCACTATTTCCGAAGCAAGGTGAAAGCATAACTTTTAGTTTTAAAAATAAAGAAAATTTAAAATTTGCTTGGGTTATTAATGGAGTTTTGCTTGATACTTTGAATGAAAGTTATACAACTATGTTAGATTCTATAGGTTTTCATAAAGTTGATTTAATAATCTATAATACGCTAGGATGTGAAGCTGTAAAAACTAATAGAATAAATATTGAAGGGGAAGATTTATTTCAAATACCTAATGCTTTCACACCTAATGGAGACGGATATAACGATGATTTTTATTTTATACTACCAGAGGGATTGAAAGAATGTAAAACGATTATCTATAATAGATGGGGTACAAAAGTTTTTGAAACCAATGAGACTTCAGAAATTAGATGGGATGGTAAATATATGGGCAGAACAATTGAAAAAGGTGCTTATATTATTGATATAACTGCCAATACTTTTGAGAACAGATATATGCACCAAAACGGAGTGATTTCCGTAATCGACTAAAATCTATTTTCTATTTTCTAGTTACTAGCTACTGTAATACTATCTAATGCATCCACAATTACCTTACAAGCTATTCTGATCTCATCATCACTTATAATTAAGGGTGGTGCAATTCGCATAGCATCTGTGCAATGTAAAAACCAATCGGTGATTACCCCATTTTCTATACATAGATCAATTACCTTCTTATTGAATTCAAAACTTTCTAGTTGAATGGCCAACATAAATCCAATGCCTCTAATTTCTTTTATTGATTTATGTACTAAAAGAGTTTTAAATAATTGATGCTTACGCTCTATCTCTTGTACTATGTTAGATTCTTTTAAAAATTTCATACCAGCTAAGGCTGCAGCACATGATAAAGGATGTCCGCCAAAAGTAGTTATGTGACCTAAAATCGGATTGTTTGTTAATGTGTGCATGAGTTTTCTGTTTGCTACAAATGCTCCTATGGGTAATCCAGCACCTAAAGCCTTTGCTAACACTAAAACATCTGGTACGAAATCATAATGTTCAAATGCAAAGTATTTTCCTGTACGTCCCATACCTGATTGTATTTCATCAAGTATCAATAAACAACAATTATCATCACATTTTTTTCTTAGTTTTTGCCAATATTCTTTCGAAGCTAGGTTTATACCTGACTCACCTTGTATGCATTCAATTACAACAGCTGCATAGCTTTTATCTATTTTATCGATATCATCTATATTGCCAAACTCTATAAAGTTAATACCTGGTAATAAAGGCCTATATGCATCTTTGTATTCTTCATTACCCATAATGCTCAGTGCACCATGAGTACTGCCATGATAAGAGTTCTTGCACGCCATTATTTTATATTTGCCTGTCACTCTTTTTGCCAATTTCATTGCACCTTCAATAGCTTCAGCACCTGAATTAACCAAGTAAACAGAATCTAATGATTTGGGTAACATATTGCATAATTCGTTGGCTAGTTTTACTTGCGGACTTTGAACAAACTCACCATAAACCATTAAATGAAGATATTTTTCTGCTTGTTCATTAATTGCATTTATTACCTCCCGGTTTCTATGCCCGATGTTACTCACCCCAATCCCCGATATTAAATCAAGATACTTTTCTCCATTTGGTCCATACATATAAACCCCCTCAGCTCTTTCAATTTCTATTAAAAGAGGCATCTCGGTAGTTTGTGCATTATAGCTTAAAAATAGTTGGCGGTTCGAAATCATATAACAAAAATACAAATTATCATTTTGGTTAATTACATTTGATTATGGAACATCGTCAACATGAGCATAAAAGTATATCAGAACGCTGGATAGATATTACAAATCCGACTCAAGCTGAGTTAGATGAGCTTTCATCTAAATATAAATTGCATCCGAATGCTGTTCAAGATTGTTTGAAACCTGATCATTTACCCAAATATGAAGAAATAGAACAATCTAAATTTATTGTAAGTAGAATTTATGATATTAATCAAAGCTCAGATGCCGATACTATACAAGAGGTAAGTAGAAAGGTTTCTATATTCATTACTCACGATATCATTATCACAATTCATAGAACAGAACAACCAGTATTGTCAGAAATTAGACATCAATATATTGATTCGTTAAGATGTACTGAAATAAATCAATTACTGATGATTATATTGAATAAAGTATTATTATCATATGAGTCGCCTGCCTTAAAATTAAATGACGAGATTGATTTTTATGAGAATAAAATTTTCTTAAAGAATAAACTTCCTAATTTATTGAAAAATTTATATCGTATAAAAAGAAAGGTATCTGTAAACAGACGAATACTTACACTTACAAAAGATATTATTAATAAACTAGAAATTGAGAATCATAAAAACGTTATGTATAGAGAACTTCAAGATACATATGTACAACAAGAAACTATTTATGATCAATTGAATGATGATATTAATAACGTTTTGCAATTGTATTTATCGATATCATCTCAAAAAACAAATGAGGTGATTAGAGTACTCACCATTTTCTCTGTGTTTTTTATGCCGCTAACTTTTATTGTGGGTATTTATGGAATGAACTTCCATTTTATGCCTGAGCTTGAATGGAAGTTCGGTTATTTGTTTTCAATTTTGATAATGGTTGCAGTAACAGTCATTATCTATTTGTGGTTTAAAAAGAAAGATTGGTTATAGAATTAGTCTGGTCTACGCTCCGACTGAATTTTTCTAAGCAGCTCTCTTTTAAAGCCTTCTTGCGCACGATAGTATTGTGCAAGTTTTTTCATAGGTAGTATGTCTTTATATCTCTCGTGATATTTCTTTTCTATATCTAATTCTTTTTGACGAGAAATAAATTCTTCATTTATCATCTTTTCTATTTCTGCATCAGATAAATTATCATGCGATTCTCTACCATTTCTATGTCGCATTCTTCTTTCTTTTTGAAGCTTTTGAATTTCTTCTTGCATCTCATTATATATAGGCCAAAACTTCTTAGCTTCTTCTGTATTAAAACCTATCTGTCGTGAGAAATAGGCCACTCTGAAACTTTCTATTTCTTCTCTTCTATGCTCTTGTGCAAAAGAAATGTTTAAGGTGGTTATTAGTATTAAGAGTAAAAGTAAAAGTAAAAGTATCTTTTTCATAAGCTGTTAATTATATTGTTCTAACAATTCGTATTCTGTAAAATCTTCATTTATATATTCATATGAATTTTCTGTACTTTCATTATTTTCATCGATCGTACTTACATATTCAATTATCACATCTTCATCAATTTCATGAAGATATTGATCTGAAACAAGCTCTGTTTCGACAATGCTGTTTTCTGATTTATTATCTAAAGTATGGAATGCAACACCTGATACAAGTAATATTGTAATGGTTGCTGCAATACTGAACCAATTCATCGATTTTTTTTCTTTTGATACAATTTTCATTATTGAATCTGGAAATTGTTCAAAATAGCCATCTGGAGCTTGAATTGACTTTTTAGGAATCTTACTCAAAATAGGAGCAATTTCTTGTAAATCATCGTCTTCGCTATGTAAATTATAGTTCATATTAGTAAGATTCATTTATTGTTAAATGGTTTAATTGCCACTTAAATAATTCTCAATCTTTTTAACTGCAATATGATAAGAGGCCTTCAATGCACCTACACTAGTGCCTAATTGAGTTGATATCTCCTCATACTTTAGTTCTTGAAAATATTTTAAGTGAAATATTATTTTTTGCTTTTCTGGTAATGTCTCTATAGCCTCGTATAGCTTTTTCTCAATTTCATTACTTGAAACAGATTGCTCATCACTAGGTAATGATTCTTCATCTGCTTTACTTAATGTTGATACATCATCATGATTTCTCGTCCTGCTATTCTTTCTATGCCATGTTATACACTCATTATGGGTGATTCTAAATAGCCAGGAATATAATTGAGAATCTTCTCTGAAACCATCTAATGACATCCAAACTTTTAAGAAGATCTCTTGCATCACATCATTAGCATCGTCATGATCTTCAACGATTCTTCGTATTTGCCAGTAAATTTTTTGTTGATATTTGCGAACTAAAAGTTCAAAGGCCTGATTCTTTTTAGAATCAAGCCTGAACATATTTAAAATCTCTTGGTCTGAAATATTTTCTTTCATTCGCAGCTTTTAACTGCAAATACAGATGTTTATCTTCTACTCATTACTTTCTGTACTGCAGCAATAATATTTGGTGTATCAAGACCATATTTTTTCATCAACTGATCTGGTGTACCACTCTCTCCGAATTTATCATCCACTGCTACCATTTCGATAGGTGCTGGAAAATGTTCGCCTAATAATTGCGCTATACTATCTCCTAATCCACCGTTCTTTTGATGCTCTTCAGCTGTTACTACACATCTGGTCTTTCTAACTGAATTTAAGACGGCTTGAGCATCTAAAGGTTTAATCGTATGTATATTTATTATTTCTGCACTTATTCCCATTTCAGCTAATTGCTGTCCTGCTTCTATTGCTTTCCATACCAAATGACCTGTTGCAAAAATGCTTACATCTTTACCTTCATTTAACATTAAAGCTTTTCCTATTTCAAATTTTTGATTTGCATCAGTAAAATTAGGTACTGCTGGTCTTCCGAATCTTAGATAAACCGGACCTTCATATTCAGCGATAGCAATAGTAGCAGCTTTTGTTTGGTTATAATCACAAGGATTAATTACAACCATATTGGGTAACATCTTCATTAATCCGATGTCTTCTAAAATTTGATGAGTTGCCCCATCTTCTCCCAATGTTAATCCTGCATGTGATGCACAAATCTTAACATTCTTTTTTGAATAAGCTACCGATTGACGAATTTGATCATATACTCTACCAGTTGAAAAATTAGCAAAAGTACCTGTAAATGGAATCTTCCCACCTATAGTCATACCTGCCGCTAAACCAATCATATTTGCTTCTGCAATACCCACTTGAAAGAATCTATCTGCATGATCTTTTGCAAAGGCATCCATTTTTAATGAACCAGTTAAATCAGCACATAAGGCCACTACGTTCTTATTGTTTTTGCCTAATTCTGATAAACCTGCACCAAAACCTGATCTAGTGTCTTTTTTTTCTGTATAAGTATATTGTTTCATTTTTTGGAATTTCGATTTGCAAATATAAACTTTCTAATGAAGCTTTTAATTAATAAAGTTATTGATTCTACTAAAATCTGATAGAGTATGAACTACCACTACTTATTTGAAAACGCTCGTCTCTAGTGGTCATACTCTTCTTAGAACCTTTGTTTTTATACACTAATCTATATGCACCTGGCTGTAACATAATTGTCTCTGTCGTTGTATTTCCATTTATGTCACATACCCATTCTAATTCTTGTCCGCGTTCAACATAAATACTCCCTAATACCGGAATTGCATTTGTATTTAATACGGTTAATAATCCAGGAGCAGGTATTTTGATCGTAGTTGTTTCACTCTGCTTAATTTTTAAATTATTAATACTGATTCTTGGATAGGTTAAGATCTCCATATCATAAGTGCCAGTTAAATATTTCTTTTTTTGATTTAATCCGATGATATCTATGCTCTCTTCTTTATTATTTATTTTTACTACGGATGTCAACTCTTTGTAAGTACTTAGCCCGTCGGTTAACACCAACAACTCACCTTGCGCTGCTTCTACATTTATTATACTATGTTGATTCGGGTATATTTCAATATTATTTTTATAAACTGGTGGTGTTGTATGTACAATTAAATCGTAAGTATTCACAGGATCTAGTTGTAATGTATCGGGGTTTCCTCTTGCATTTAATGTATGTATGAATTGATATCTTAAAATGCCAGCACTTTTATCATATAAACTTATCCCCACATTTGTCTCTGTTGCTTTACCATTTTCATCTAGTAAATTTATTTGTGATGTACTACTGTTTAATACAGTATTCATAACACTCTTCAATGCTTTTCTGAATCCTAATTCATCTTGTGTATCATCATATCTACCAACACATTCAAATGTTTTTGCCGCCTCAGACGTAAGTCCTAATCCTATAATAAATGGTTGTAAAAAAATACCTTTTGCTTGAAGTTTCTTAGAAACTTCGCAAGCATTACCATCACAAGATTCTATACCATCAGTTATCAATATCACAATGTTTCTATAATTGCCTGGTGTATTGATAAAATCGTTTGCACATTGTTCTAAAGAATAAGCTATAGGTGTAATTCCATTACACTTTAAATTATTCAATTTAGATTTTATTGTTTGTGCATTGTTTGCTCTTATTGGCGCTTCAAGTTTTGTGTCTTTACAATCATTTGCACTTAAGGGTGACATACTACCAAAAACTCTTAAGCCCATTTCTAAGTTAGGTGTCTTTTGTATTGAGTCTACTAAATTTGAAATAACAGCTTTTGATACTCTAAATCTATTCGTACTATTCCATGGGTTCATCATACTCCCCGAAACATCAAGCACAAAAAGTATTCTAGTTTTAACTATAGGTTTTTGACTAAATGCTGATGTCACATTTATTAATAAAAACAATATGATGAATATTTTTTTCATTAGAAGTTTATACTATTTGATGCACCTGAGATTACTGTGATTTTTTTCTGAATACTATTTTTACTTGTAGTGCTAGATTTAGGTCTAAACAATAACTCATAACTACCTGGCTGTAATGAAATAGTTTCTTTATTTGTATTTACATCAATTGTAGTTATTTTTTCTGCAACATTTTTAGCATCTCTTTTAAATATGTATAAATAACCAGCAGTTTTATTTATTAATAAATTCCCTGGTGCTGCAATACTCAATGCCTTTGATTGTGATTGTAATATATCAACGTTGGTATATCTAATAATTGGAGTTGTTAAAATTTCAATATCATAACTACCTATTAAATAATTCACGCTTGAATTAATTTCTTGAACATTTATAATTTGACCTTTTTGCTTAACAATGCATTTAATGTTTTTAGATTTTACATTACCTGGCATATTAATTTTCAATTGCCCTTGTGGAGTTTCTAATGCTTTTATAGTATGCTTACCTGGTGTAAGTTGTATGTCAATTAATTTTTTAGAAGGTAATGTATGAACTTTTAAATTATATCTGTTGTTCGCATCAATATATAAAGTATCGGGCATCCCATTTGAATTTAAAGTATGGTAGATGTCATACTTTATTGAATTATTCTCTGCATCAGAGAATGTCATATTTACATTCGTCTCTGTTGCTTTATCATTCTGATTTAATAAATTTATTTGAAGTGTTGTTGGGTTCATTACTGAGCTTATAACTACACTCGCAATCTGTGCTTGATTTTGATTCGACTCCTCTCTTATATCAAATAATTGTCCGACACATTCAAATTTCTTCTTGTGTTCATCAGTCAATCCTAATCCGATAATATAAGGCTTCAAATATATTCCTGCATTTTTTAATTTATTGCTAGCATCACATGCATCGCCAGAACAGTTTTCAAATCCATCTGATATTAAAATAATAATTGGTCTTTGTTCTGTCTTTGTTAGAGGGAAATCTTTAACAGCTTCTTCAAGCGATAATGCGATAGGAGAGTAGCCATTCGGGTTTATAAGTTCTAACGTAGCATTCAATTTAGAATAATTGCCAGATGAAATAGGTAGAACTAATTTTGTATCTGTACAATCTTCAAACTTTTTATCTTTCTGATGTCCGAATACCCTTAATGCAAAAGGAATATTTTCACGTTTTAAACTATCTGCTAAATGGCTCAATATTTTCTTTGCCATCTCCATTTTAGTTTCAGTTTTCCATTTGCCTGCCATGCTACCAGAGGCATCTAAAATAAAAAGCACACGAGTTGGTTTCGTAGTGCTTCTTATTTGAGAATAACTATTTGTACTCAGCATTAAAATAATACTCAGTATAAATAGGAATTTATATTTTCTTGATTTATTAAAATTCAAAAGAGATGAATTAATAATCTTTTAACGTTTCTTCTAATTGAGATAATGCTGAAGCTAATTGCTCATCATTCGGTGCAATACCATGCCATTTGTGAGATCCCATCATAAAATCAACACCTGCACCCATTTCAGTTTTCATTAAAATTAAAACGGGCTTCGATTTATGTAAATGTGTTTTTGCAAGATTTAATGTATCAACAACATTTTGCATATCGTTACCATTCATCTCTAATACATCCCATCCGAAGGCAATCCATTTATCTTTGATATTACCTAATGACATCACTTGATCTGTAGAACCATCAATTTGTTGACCATTTAAGTCTATTGTAGAAATGATGTTATCGATTTTGTGATGTGCCGCATACATCGCTGCTTCCCATATTTGCCCTTCTTGTAATTCACCATCACCATGTAGTGTGTACACTATATGATTATCGTTATTTAATTTTTTTGCTTGAGCAGTACCTAATGCTACTGAAAGACCTTGACCTAATGAGCCTGATGCAATTCTCACACCTGGTAAATGCTCTGCAGTTGTAGGGTGACCTTGTAGTCTTGTATCAATTTTACGGAAACTAGCTAATTCTGCAACATCAAAATAGCCGCTTCTTGCTAATACTGAGTACCAAACTGGTGAAATATGCCCGTTTGACAAGAAAAACACATCTTCAGCTATAGCATCCATGTTGAACTTGTTATTGTGCTGCATTATCTCAAAATACAATGCAGTTAAGAAGTCTGCACAACCTAAAGAACCACCTGGGTGACCCGATTGGCAAGCATGTACCATTCTTACAATGTCTCTTCTAACTTGTGAAGCTGTTTTTTCTAATTCTATAATACTCGGCATAATTTAAATTTAAAGTCCAAATTTAGCTTTTTTTACCGAGGAGGCAAGAAATTAAAATATTTGAAAATAATTGAAACTAAATCTCATATACTGCCGTATATAGGTTTAATAGTAATTTAATTTAGTTTAGTTAGGTAAAAAAGCCGCTTTTATAGCGGCTTTTTTTTATTTATACAAGTCAAGAATTTGATTTGCGTGGTCTTTAGTATCTACTTTTTCTATAATGTGTTCGATTTTGCCTTTTTCATCTATGATAAAAGTCTTTCGAGCAGTACCCATGTACTTTCTTCCATACATGCTTTTTTCGACCCAAACTTCAAAGTCATTCACAACTTTTTGTTCAGTATCTGCAATCAATTGAAATGGTAATTCATATTTGCTGATAAATTTCTGATGAGATTTTTCGTCATCAACACTTACACCAACTAATTCGAATCCTTTTTTCTGTAGGAGTTTGTAATTATCTCTTAAACTACAAGCCTCTGCAGTACAACCCGGAGTATTGTCTTTCGGGTAAAAGAATAAAATTAACTTTTTGCCTTCGTGTTTAAGTCCTTTGATCTTCGGTGCTTTATCACCTATTTGTAATGCCATATTTTATCTACTAAAAGTTGCTAAATATTGTGATTTATTATCTTTCATATCTGTAACAACTAATCTGAATACATGTTTACCTGGCAGACAGTTTTCATCAAATTTATAACTTAGTAGAGCATATTTTGCATCGTATTCCATTACCACCCAAGTATCGTCGATATAAGCATTATATGACTTTATACCTGCTAAATTATCTCCAATTTTTACCATTATTTTTGATGCATTACTCATATTTCTACCATTCGCAATATTAACTGGTCTAATGGTTGGACCGACCGAATCTGCAGCAATATAAAATGTACCCATGGTCTTCGCTTTGCCTTTCAAATAACCATTCTCCCATTGTCCGCCTGCAGAACCTCTGCCCGATTGTACAATTAAAGCTTTGCTCTCTTGGTATTTTGTCATCGCTCTTTCTGGCTTAATTTTTACATCGTAAAAACTATGAACAGGTATATCACTATTGCCGATACTATAACCTGATGAAAATGCTGAACCTGGTGATTTCACTATAGATCTCGAAACAATTATACTATCATAAAAGCTATATGCCGGAAATTCTGCAATGAAATTATTATTGATTTGTATCTTATTTACATTATCGTAGGGTAATAATTCTTTTGACTTCGGATGTGTGCTAAAATTAAATTCATAAGGATTTTTCTCTAAGCTATTAATGCTAAAACTTACAGTTGAAGTATTGCCTTTCACATCTTTAACAATATACTCCATGTTATAGATTTCACCGGGTTCGAGAATTAATTTACCTCTATTATCTAAATCTTTATAGATGGTTAATTGATTACCTGGTTCTACATAACTTTTTTGTATCCATCGCCCCGAATAGTTTCTTTCTTTGAAGTCGCAATGTGAATTTATTGCTCTAGTATCTTTAAAATAAAAGCGTTCCATCAATGAATAAAAAATTCTTTCCCCATTTTTTCTGAGTTCAATAGAGTACACTCCGTTTTTGTTTGCTGAATTGCTTTGTATATCGATGGCTTCAATTCCGAAACCTATCTCACCCCAAGCATTTATTAGACTACCATTTTGAATTGAATAATTGGGTCGAGTGCCAGTAGCTAAAAATCTTTGTTGTGTTTTTAAACTATTGATTGATGAATTAATATTTAGTGGGTATATCGTTACAGCTTGAACAAATGGATTAACATTGTCTGGTACTTCGAAGCCACACAATAAAGGATTAATGGTTTCTTCTGTGACAGCGTCTCTGATTTCAAAATGTAAATGCGGACCTTGAGAAGAACCTGAATTACCTCCGTAGGCTATCACATCACCTTTGTTGACTTTTAATAAATCTGATGAAAGCATTGTGTCAATTTCAAATGATTTTACTTCATATTGAATTTCTTTCATCTTATCATAAATTACTCCTCTATATTTTTGTAGATGCGCGTAAACACTTACTAATCCGTTCGGGTGAGTAATATATAGAGCATATCCGAACCCTGTTGCTTGAACCCTCATTCTAGAAATATAACCATCTGCTACAGCATATATAGGTAAACCCTCCATCGAATTTGTTCTGATATCGATTCCCGAATGAAAGTGATTGGGTCTCAATTCACCGAAGGTGCCAGCCAATTGAATGTTAATATCTACAGGTGATCTAAAATAATTTTTTGGGTATTCGCGATTTGATACTTTCTCAACTTCAGGATATGAATAGTTAAATGCAAAGTTCGTAACCACTATAATAAAGAGTCCGAAAGAACTCAATTTTCTAAGAACTCGATTCGTATATTTTTTTAAAAGTAACTTCATTATTTAATATCGAGACTTAATAGTTTCTTAGATCCAATATAGGCATCGAAATGATCACCAATATTTATTTTACCAACACCTGCAGGAGTACCAGTGAAAATATAATCTCCTTTTTTCAATGTGAAACGTTTAGAAACGTAACTTATGATTTGTTCAAAATTAAAAATCATGTCATTAGAATTTCCAATTTGAACTTGTACATCATTCTTGTTCAATGAAAATTCTATGTTTTTTAAATCATTAATTTCTGACAATGAGATAAACTCACCAATTGGTGCAGAATGGTCAAAAGCTTTAGCAATCTCCCAAGGCAATCCTTTTTGTTTGCATTTCTCTTGTAAATCGCGAGCAGTGAAATCAATACCAATGCCAATAGAATCAATGTAGTTAATAGCAAATTTTTCAGCTATATGCTTTCCTTCTTTTGCAATTTTAATCACTAGTTCAACTTCATAATGAATATCATTTGAAAATTCAGGATGTACAAATGCACGGCCTTCTCTCAATAAAGCAGTATCGGGCTTCATAAATACAACTGGTTCTGTGGGTACAGGGTTGTTTAATTCTTTTGCATGATCTGAATAGTTTCTACCTATCGCAATGATTTTCATATGATGCTTTTTTGCGAATATATAAAAACATGGTAGGCTCTGGAAGAAACATTCTAGAGAATACCAACAATTTTATTAATAGCTGTTAAGAAATAATTATTGGATAGATATTCTTTTGATACCTACTTCTGCACCAACGCTTACTTTAACAAAGTATAAACCCTTGGTAACCTTAGTTGGAACATTAAATGATTGACGGTATTCGCCCGAACTGTATTTCTCGTTTAAAATAGTAGCAATTTCATTCCCTAAAACATCCATCAAACGAATAGAAACTTGAGCATCTTTCTTAACAATAAAGTTAACATTGATCTTATCTTCTATAGGGTTAGGGTAAACACTTAGGGTATTGATGAAAGATTTTTGCTGTAGGTTGTCATGAGAATTTTGTGCAAGTAGTTGATAACTAAGTGCAAAGTTCAAAAGCATGAAGAATAAAATGAACTTTCTCATATTCAAAACAAATATAAATAAAAATACAAATAAGGCTTTTTAATTATGTAACAATTTTGTAAAGTTGCTTATTGAAATTTAATATATTTTCTCATTGGACGCTAGCAAGTTAAATCGCTTAAGTTTCGCCGGATTATTAATCTCATTTGGGATAATTTTTGGCGATATCGGTACCTCTCCATTATACGTAATGAAGGCTATTATTGGTGAAGGTGCTATTATTAATAAGGACATAGTTTATGGAGGTATATCCTGTGTGTTCTGGACGATCACCTTACAAACCACAGTAAAGTATGTAATCATCACCTTAAGAGCCGATAATAAAGGGGAGGGTGGTATATTTTCTTTATACACTCTTGTAAGAAGAAAAGCAAAATGGTTAATGATTCCAGCAATCATTGGCGGATCAACCCTATTAGCCGATGGTATTATAACACCTCCTATCTCAGTAACATCAGCAATTGAAGGTTTAAGTATTTTATATCCAGATATTGAAATAGTACCTATTGTAATGTTAATAATTACCGGATTGTTTATCATTCAACAATTTGGCACAAACGTAGTAGGTAAGGCATTTGGTCCTATTATGTTTTTCTGGTTTGCAATTTTAGGTGTTTTGGGGTTCAATCAAATATTAACACATCCTGAAATTTTAAATTCGATTAACCCTATTTATGGATATCATTTGTTAACCAATAATCCCGGTGGTTTTTGGATTTTAGGTGCAGTATTTTTATGTACAACAGGTGCTGAAGCATTGTATTCAGATTTAGGACATTGTGGTAGAAAAAATATTAGAGTAAGCTGGACCTTTGTAAAGGCAACTCTTTTGTTGAATTATTTTGGTCAAGGGGCTTGGTTAATAACACAAGATGGTAAGCTATTAGATTCAAATCCCTTTTATTCGATAATGCCAGAATGGTTTTTAATTTATGGTATTGCCATAGCAACATTTGCTACTATTATTGCAAGTCAAGCAATGATTACAGGTTCATTCACTTTGATCTCAGAAGCTGTTAGATTAAATTTCTGGCCTAAAGTAAAAATCAATTATCCAACAGATGCTAAGGGCCAATTATATGTGCCAGGAATCAATTGGTTGTTGTGGTTCGGTTGTATGGTGATTGTTTTGTATTTCCAAGAATCATCAAAGATGGAAGCCGCTTATGGCTTATCAATTATAATGACAATGATGATGAGTACGATTTTGTTGATAGTCTATTTATTAAGTAGAGGATTTTCAAAACTATTCGTTGGAGTATTCTTATTAATCTATGGTACATTAGAACTGTCATTCTTGGTCGCTAATCTAAATAAATTCACGCATGGTGGATGGGTGACTTTCTTAATTGCATGTATTTTATTTACGGTAATGTGGTCATGGATAAATGCTAGAAAGATTAAAAATAAATTTTTGAGGTTTTCTGAATTTGATGATTACTTACCAATATTAAAAGAGTTAAGTTCAGACGAATCTGTACCAAAATATGCTTCACAATTAGTGTATTTAACAGGTTCGAATTTCACATCAGAAATTGAATCAAAAATTATTTATTCAATTTTTCAAAAGAAACCGAAACGTGCAGATGTATATTGGTTTGTACACGTTGACGTTGATGATGAACCTTATACTACTGAATACAAAGTAGTACACTTAGTGCCAGGGAATGTTATAAGAGTAGAGTTTAAACTCGGATTTAGAATTGAGCAAAAGATAAATGTTTTATTTAGAAAGGTTGTTGAAGAGTTGGTGAAGAATAAAGAAGTAGATATTACAAGTAGATATACTTCATTGAATAAACATAATATTATCGGTGACTTTAGATTTGTTGTTTTAGAGAAGAAGTTATCGGTAGATAATTCATTGTCACTTTATGAGAAAGCAATCATGCAAATTTATTTCATATTGAAAAAAATATCTTTATCAGAAGAGAAAGGTTTCGGATTAGACTCTAGTTTTGTTACGGTAGAACGAGTACCACTTATACTTTCTAGAACTAAAGATTATGAATTAACTCGAGTTAAATAACACATAATAAAAAAGGGGCTGATATATAATATCAGCCCCTTTTTTATTTGTTAATAATTAAGCAGCTAGTTTGCTTTTTTTGTAACCATAGCTGAAGTAGATTATTAATCCGATGATTAACCAAATACCAAAGCCTATCCAGTTTGTAACACCTAACTCAGACATCATATACAAACAACATAAAAGTCCGAGTAATGGTATTAGCGATAAATTATATTTAAACGTATAATACAACATCACAATACAAACAAATATAAATACCCAGAATGGTATTTTATGTTTGAAAAGATTCCAACCGCTTTCATATACTTTATCATAGTTTACACCATTACTTAGTAAAATATTAGCACTTTCTACTTCAGCAAATGAGTTAAAATATTGTACCAAATCTGAGTTATGCTTGATGTAGTTTAAGCTGTCGTTTTTAAGAATGGAAGTTCTAACAACACTTAATTCGTTGTCATCTAATTTAGTTATAGTTTCTTCTATGCCATATGTTTTAGGAGTATTATTGATAAAGGCCACCGTACTATCGTATTGATAGAAATACATGTATACAGCTATTAATAATAAGGTACTCGGATAAATGAATTTAGCATTCAAGTATGGAGTTCTAAATTTACCTCTTGTAACATTCGGGTCATTTTGCAATTTCAATACACCACCACAAACTAAAACAAATGCGAACAAAGTACCAATACTACACAAGTCAGTAACGATTGTTAAATTCATAAACAATGAGGGTACTGCTACTACAAATCCGGTTACTATTGTTGCAAACGAAGGTGTTTTATACTTCGGATGGATCTTCGAAAATGACTTTGGTAATAAACCGTCTCTACTCATGCTCATCCATATTCTTGGTTGACCCATTTGAAATACTAATAAAACACTAGCCATAGCTACAATGGCACTAATACCAATGATACCTGAAAGCCATTTTAAATTTAATTTTTCAAATACAAAAGCTAATGGGTCACCTACTGCAAGCTCATTGTATTTTACCATTCCCGTTAATACCAATGCGATTGTAATGTATAATAATGTGCAAATAATTATTGCCCACATCATACTTCTAGGTAAATCTCTTTGAGGGTCTTTACATTCTTCAGCGGTAGTTGAGATTGCGTCAAAGCCAATATATGCAAAGAACACAGCTGATACGCCTTTTAATATTCCCGCTACACCATTGGGTGCAAAAGGGTTCCAGTTGTTAACATCCACATAAAAAATACCTACAGCTATTACTAATAATATAATGGCAAGCTTAACAATCACCATTGCATTACTAGCATTACGAGATTCTTTCATACCTCTATAAACAAGCCAAGTGATCAAAACAATTATGAAAAGAGCAGGTATATCTAATACCAAATGAAATCCGAAAATATTCGGTGCATTTTGCCAAGCAGTATAAGCAGATTGTAGATTAGCATCGATATTTTCGAATAGTTTGCCAGCTTGCATGAGCTTTAATACATCATTATAGCCTCTACTTGCACTTAGATAATCCATAGTCATCCATTCGGGCAAGTGTAAGCCCATACTACCTAAGAAGCCTGTAAAATAATCAGACCAAGAGATAGCAACGGTAATATTTCCGACACCATATTCCATGATTAAAGACCAACCAATTACCCATGCGATTAGTTCACCAAATGCAACGTACGAGTAAGTATATGCACTACCCGATACAGGCACCATTGAGGCAAATTCAGCATAAGCAAATGCAGCGAAACTACAGGCAAGTGCAGTAAACAAAAACAAATAGATTACAGCAGGGCCTCCATCAGCACTTGCTTTACCTATGGTGCTAAAAATACCAGCGCCAATAATAGCTGCTATACCAAATGCGGTTAAATCTCTTACCCCCAACGTTTTGGTTAGCCCCTGGTGATGAGAATTAGCATCTAGATCTTTTAAAATAGATTGTACTGATTTCTTTCTAAATAGTTGATTCAACATCTCTATATATGGTTTAAAGTATGAAAGTAAAAAAAATATAGTTAATTTATAGCTTTATAGATAATCTTATATTTGTGCATGAGAAAATTATTTTCTGAAAATAGAGTATTTGTAATAGCATATCTTATCATGCTAATCATAGCATTAGCATTAAAGCTAATTTATACTAAAGAAGAATTGTTCTTAGCGGTAAATTTAAACCACAATACGATAGCAGATCATTTTTTTAAATTAATGACACATGTTGGTGATGGTTTCATGTTTATAGCAATTGTAATTATATTATTATTTGTTGAGTATAGAAAAGCCGTATTAGCTTTCTCTATTTATTTGATAAGTTCTCAAATCACGCAATTTTTAAAGAGGGTGGTTTTTGAGAATGTTCCAAGACCCAAAAAGTATTTTGAAGGCATACAAGACTTGCATTTAATTGATGGTGTACAAGTACATAATATGATGAGTTTTCCCTCAGGGCATACTACTAGTGCTTTTGCACTAGCAACTTTTCTAACTATAATTTCAAAAAATAAAAACATTGGTTTTATCTATTTGATATTAGCAATTCTAATTGGTTATTCAAGAATGTATTTAGCTCAACACTTTTATGAAGATGTTATGATGGGCTCTATTATAGGTATTTTATCAAGCTTTGTTACTTATTATTTTTTATTACGTACAGATTGGTATAACAATGACAAATTAAATTATTCACTAATCAATAGAAATTATGATGGCAAAATATAGATCAGAGTTACTCATTGTATTTTTAAGCTCATTATTTTTTATATCATTTTTAGGTCAAGCACATCTATTTGATTGGGATGAAATTAATTTTGCTGAAGCAGCAAGAGAAATGATCGTGACAGGTGATTATTTCAAAGTTCAAATTGACTTCAAACAATTTTGGGAAAAACCACCTCTGTTCATATGGTTACAAGTATTAAGCATGAAAATGTTTGGTATAAATGAATTTGCTGCACGTTTCCCTAATGCTATTGCTGGCATTTTAACACTTGTGATTTTATTTAGAATTGGTAAAGAGTATATAAATGCTGAATTCGGATGGTTGTGGGTATTAAGCTATGGTGGTACTATTTTAACTTTACTTTATTTCAAATCTGGTATCATAGACCCATGGTTTAATTTATTCATTTTTTTATCTATTTATTTTTTCATCCCACTTGCAGAAAGAGAAAGTGAAAACAGATGGTTAAAAGCAATACTTACTGGTTTTTTCTTAGGGTTAGCAGTTTTAACTAAAGGTCCGGTTGCTATATTAATAGTTTTGCTCTGTTTATTAGTTTACACAATCTACTCTCGATTTGATTTGCCGATAAAATTCTTTGAATTATTATTTATTGCCATTGTTACTGGTATGGTTTGTTTCTTGTGGTTCGGCGTAGAACTAATGAATAATGGAATTTGGTTCTTAAAAGAGTTTATAGTTTATCAAATTAGACTTTTTCAAACACAAGACGCAGGCCATGGTGGTCCGTTTTTGTATCATTGGTATGTATTATTAATTGGTTGTTTCCCAGCATCACTACTTGCTATAAAAGCATTCTTTTTACGCAGTATGGCTGAAGAGCATCAAAGAGTTTTTTTTAGATGGATGGAAATATTGTTTTGGGTAGTTTTAATATTATTCTCTATTGTAAAAACAAAAATTGTTCATTACTCTTCTCTAACTTATTTCCCTTTAAGTTTCTTATCGGCATACGCAATGTATTTCATGATACATTCAAAAACTAGATGGAGTAAATGGTTGCATGTTGGTATATATTCTATAGGGTCATTATTGGCAATCGTGTTAATTTTATTTCCATATTTTATGAAGAATAAATATTTATGGATTGGTGTGGTAAATGATCCATTTGCAGTGGCTAATTTAAATGCAAATATCAACTGGACATATTTTGATTCTATTGGGGGGCTAATTGTATTAATTGGATTAATATTATACGCGATATTAAATTCGCAACGTCATTATAGGAAGGCAACAGTTACCGTTTTTTTAAGTATAACCACAGCAGTGTTTTTTACAAGTGTATTAATTGTGCCCAAGATTGAATTGTTTTCACAAGCGGCAGCAATTAGATTTTATAAATCAATGAAAGGCGTAGATGCATATGTGCAACCAATGTATTTTAAGAGCTATGCCCATTTGTTTTATACAGAAAAGAGTAAAACTACTAATGCAAATGTATTTGATCATGAATGGCTAAGGTCAGGTAAGATTGATAAAGATGTTTATATAGTAGTGAAGAATACCAAGAAAGAAGAAATTGAAAAATACGCTGATATAAAACTTATAAAAGAAGAAAACGGATTTGTTTTTTATTTAAGAAAAAAATAATAAGCTTCTTATTCAAAAATGAACATTCAACAGTTAGAATATATTGTAGCCGTAGAGCAGTATCGGCAGTTTGCAAAAGCTGCTGAACATTGTTTTGTTACTCAACCTACATTGAGTATGATGATTCAGAGGTTTGAAGAAGAAGTCGGACTTAAAATCTTTGATAGGAGTAAATTACCTGTAACGGTAACAAAAGAAGGAGAAGAGATAA
>JBKCCA010000030.1:0-7050 GCA_046305595.1 bacterium | reverse complement strand
CGCTCTATATTTAATTCACATCCAAAGATATACTTTGAATACCTCTTATAAACGCAAATTCGTTAAATATAGCTTAATTTGCATCATTATATATTGTCTACTTATAAACAATATTTATTAGATCGCTTAAAGCTTAAGTATAAGCTGGTGATTTTGAATGATGAGACATTCGAAGAGAAGGCCTCGTTCACTCTTAATAGATTAAATGTATTTATTCTATCGAGTGTGCTATTAGTAGTCTTGATTGCTATAGTAACATCATTATTCATATTTACTCCTTTGAAAGAGTATATACCTGGTTATGCGGATGTCTCCTTGAGGAGAGATATTACCGAAATGTCGCTTAAAGTTGATTCTTTGGAAAGTTTATTGGTTTACAACGATAAATACATAAAGAATATAAAAGACGTAATTAATGGCACTGTAGGTAAAGACGATACGATAAATTCGAACAGTAAACCACAGTTAATAGATACCACCTTTAGAATTGGAGCAAAGCCAGAAGAAGACTCAATGTTGAGATTGATGATTGAAAATCAAAATCAATACGGATTTAATGTGGCAGAACCAGTTCAGAAACCAACAGGTATCGCAGCATATTCATTTTTCACACCTGTTAAGGGCATTATCACCGAAAAATACAATCCGAAGAAAAGTCACTATGGTATAGACGTAGCGGCTACTAAATCAGAGCCAATAAAAGTGGTTTTAGAGGGCACGGTGGTATTTTCGGGCTGGACATCTGAAACGGGCTACGTGATTGCGGTGCAGCACTCAAACGACTTATTATCAATCTATAAGCATTGTTCGGTAGTCTTAAAAAAAGTTGGTAACTTTGTACGCTCTGCTGAACCCATAGCAATTGTAGGCGATACCGGTGAATATTCAACTGGTCCGCATTTACATTTTGAATTATGGTTCAAAGGGAATGCAGTTAACCCAATTGATTACATAAATTTCTAAAGGATGTTTGCGAAAAAGGAACACAATGCTACAAATGAAAATGTTATCAACGGTAGTATCAATTTAATCGGACAAGGCACAACAATTACAGGTGATTTAACTTGTAAGGGAGATATAAGAATTGACGGAGAGATTATAGGTAATGTTATCTCGTTGGCAAAGGTGGTAATAGGTGCTACAGGTTCTGTAAAGGGAGATGTAATAGGCTCTAATGCCGATATAAGTGGGGTATTAACAGGAGATTTAACTGTTAACGATACTTTATTTTTAAAAGGTTCGGCGGTATTAAATGGTGATATCGTTACAAATAAATTAATCGTTGAGGCAGGTGCAGTATTTACAGGTAACTGTAATATGGGAGCATCATCTAAAAAAGGAAATTTATCAATTTCTAAATCAGAAAAATCTCGTGCAGCCATTGAAGAAGGAGTACAATAATTATCTAAAATATAGCAGCTTAGGATTTCAAATGTTAGTGATCATAGCTGGATTAAGTTTGTTAGGTGATTATTTAGATGAGAGATTAGCCTTTGAAACACCTTGGTTAACTTTAGTCTTATCATTATTGGGAGTAACAGCTTCAATGTATCTTTTAATAAAGCAATTGAATTCATGAATGCAAAGAAGTTTACGATATACAGCATATTAATTTCTATTCTATTATTGGCAATTTCAGAAATAAGTGCAAATCAGCTACAAAATGTAGAGTTATTTATAGCTCCATATCCCTACTTCGTATTGTTTTTTTTGTTGATAACGGTTATAGCATTTTGGTTAGGTGACTGGGGATTAAAAAAATCTGCAGATAGTTCAGTTTTTATTGTGTTAGGCATGGTAGTAGGAAAGATGCTTTTAAGCATGATTTTCGCACTAATTTTCATTTATGGAAGTCATTTTAACAAGATTGCATTTTTAATTAGTTTTTTCCTTCCATATTTTATTTACACAGCCTTTGAAATTTATTCCTTAATGTCTAACTTGCGCGCTCTTAAAAAATAACAAAATCTTAAAATAGATGCGCAGAAGAGGCTTTTTTACTAAAAAACTGAAATCAATTTTATTGTTTTCTGCTATTTTTTGTATTTCAGTGGCATTCACTTATGCAAATGAGTCTGAAAAACATGCTGAAGTTACAAGTGTAGTTTCTGATACAGTAAATCATGCAAATGATACAGCTCATGCTGCTGAACACGCTGAAGAAGAAGAGTTTAATGCTTCAGAGTTAATATTACACCACATTGCTGATGCGCATGAGTGGCATTTATGGGGACATACATCGGTAGGCTTACCAGTAATTTTATATACTGACAAAGGATTAGAGATGTTTTCTTCGAGCAATTTTCATCACGGTAAAGATGCTTACAAGGGCAAATATTATACTTACAAAATCGAGCACAATCATATCAAAGTAGTTAATGAGGCGGGTGAGATAGATGAAGAGGCAAGCAAAAAAGTAATGGATTTTTCGATTACTAAAAATGTTGCTTCAATGTTTATGTCAATGATCATTTTAGTACTTATTTTCAGTTCGGTAGCATCCGCATACAAAAAGAGAGAAGGCAAAGCACCAAAAGGTTTCCAAGGATTAATTGAGCCGATCATCATATTTGTAAGAGATGAGATAGCAAAGCCGAATTTAGGTTATAAGTATGCGCGTTTTATGCCATTCTTATTAACGATATTCTTTTTTATCTGGATCAATAATATGATTGGATTAGTGCCATTCTTCCCAGGAGGATCGAACTTAACAGGTAATATAGCATTTACATTAGTGATGGGATTGATTACATTCTTTGTAACTAATTTCAATGGAAATAAAGCATATTGGAAACACATTTTAGTTCCTCATGTGCCATGGTGGTTATATCCGATCATGATACCAGTAGAGATTATTGGTGTATTGTCGAAGCCATTTGCATTAATCGTGCGTTTGTTCGCTAACATTACAGCAGGTCACATTATTGTATTGAGTTTAATATCATTGATATTCATCTTTAAATCATTAGCAATTGCACCAGTATCGGTAGCCTTTGTAATATTTATGGATGTATTAGAATTGTTAGTAGCGTTCTTGCAAGCGTTTATATTTACGATGCTTACGGCATTATTTATAGGCACTGCGGTTGCAGAAGAACATCACTAGTAAGTTAGTAGGCTAGTAAGTTAGTGCTAGTGACAAGTGAGAGTGATTAGTAAAGAGTACAGAGTCGTAATACGTAATACGGAATACGCAATACGAAAAAAAGTACAGAGTCGTAATACGGAATACGTAATACGGAATACGAATTTGAATTATTGTTTAACTTAAAATAAAATAAAATGACAGGAAGTATCGCTGCAATTGGTGCTGGATTAGCTGTAATCGGCGCTGGTTTAGGTATCGGAAGAATTGGTGGTTCTGCAATGGAAGGTATTGCTAGACAACCAGAAGCCGCTTCAAAAATTCAAACTGCAATGATCATCGCAGCAGCCCTTGTAGAAGGTGTTGCATTATTCGGTGTGGTAGTTGCATTGTTAGGAAACGGTTGATCCGTCAAAAAGTCTACTGCGATTGGCAGTAGGCTTTTTACCATTAATTTGATTTTATAAAACAGATATTATAACACCATATGGAAATTGTAACCCCTAGTATAGGATTAGTATTTTGGACGACCATTTCGTTCCTATTATTATTATTCATTTTAGGAAAGTTTGCTTGGAAGCCAATTATGTCGGCATTAAACGAACGTGAGAAATCGATCGAAGATGCATTACAGGCAGCAGAAAAAGCGAAAGATGAGTTAGCTCGTTTAAACAATGAGAGTGAACAATTATTAAAAGAGGCAAGAGCTGAACGCGATGCTATTTTAAAAGAGGCTAAACAATTACGTGATGCTACTATTACTGAAGCTAAATCATTAGCTCAAGTAGAGGCAGATAAAATGATTTCAAAAGCAAAGACTGAGATTGACAACCAAAAGAATGCTGCATTAGCAGAGGTTAAAAATCAGGTTACTACATTGTCTTTAGAAATTGCTGAGAAAGTTTTACGTAAGCAATTAGAAGATAAATCTAAACAAGAAAGTTTAGTAAACGATTTGTTAAAAGAAGTGAAAATTAACTAGAAAATTTTCAATAGAGAATTTTCAAAAAGATAGAATATGTCAGAATTAAGAGTTGCTTCACGATACGCAAAAGCTATCATCGACTTAGCGATAGAACGCAATGAACTTGAGCAAGTAAAAATAGATATTGATTTGTTTTTAGCTGCAGCGAAAGCAAGTTCAGAGTTGGTAGCTGTATTAAAGAACCCTATTGTGCCAATTGATAAGAAGAATAAGATTTTGAGAGATTTGTTTAGCGCAAGAGTTAGCAAAACTACTCAGTCATTTTTCGATATCGTGGTTAACAAAGGTAGAGCTCAAGTATTACATGGTACAGCTAAAGAATTCTTGAATCAATACAACGAGAAGAAAGGTTTCATTAAAGCAAAAGTTACATCAGCAACTACATTAACTGATGCAGCAGAAAAAGAAATCGTTTCAATTGTTGAGCAAGCAACTTCTAAAAAAGTAATCTTAGAGAAAGTTGTTGATTCAAAATTAATAGGCGGATTTGTATTGACAGTTGGCGACAAGCAATTCGATTCAAGTATTGCTAAGAGCTTAAATAATTTGAAGAAGAGTTTTTCTTCTAACGTAGGAATTGTATAAAGAAAAAATAATAAATCATAAACAAATAATATTATGGTAGACGTAAGACCGGATGAAGTATCGGCAATATTAAGACAGCAATTGTCGGGCTTCAAGTCAGAATCTGAATTAGAAGAAGTTGGTACCGTATTGCAAGTTGGAGATGGTATTGCGAGGGTATACGGATTAACGAAAGTACAATCAGGTGAATTGGTTGAATTTGATAATGGATTGCAAGGTATTGTATTGAACTTAGAAGAAGACAACGTAGGTGTTGTATTATTAGGTAGTTCAGATGCTATTAAAGAAGGTGATACTATTAAGCGTACTAAGAAAATCGCATCTATTAAAGTAGGTGATGGTATGTTAGGTCGTGTAGTAAACACTTTAGGTCAACCTATCGATGGTAAAGGTCCGATCGCAGGTACTTTATACGAAATGCCTATCGAGCGTAAAGCACCAGGTGTAATTTATCGTCAGCCAGTAAATGAGCCATTACAAACTGGATTGAAAGCTATCGATGCGATGATTCCAATTGGTAGAGGTCAACGTGAGTTAATCATTGGTGACCGTCAAACTGGTAAAACAACAGTTGCGGTAGATACTATCATCAATCAAAAAGAATTTTACGATAAAGGCGAGCCTGTTATCTGTATATATGTTGCAATCGGACAAAAGAATTCTACAGTAGCGAACATCGTTCGCACTTTAGAAGAAAAAGGTGCGATGGCATACACAATCATTGTGGCAGCTTCTGCAGCTGACCCAGCTCCAATGCAATTCTTCGCGCCATTCGCGGGTGCTGCAATTGGTGAGTTCTTCAGAGATACTGGTAGACCAGCTTTAATTTTTTATTATGATTTATATTAAAAAGCTGTTTCTTAGCGTGAAGTATCTTTACTATTAAGAAGACCTCCGGGTCGTGAAGCATACCCAGGTGACGTATTCTACTTACACTCTAGATTATTAGAAAGAGCTGCTAAGATTAATGCTACCGATTCAGTTGCCCAAGCAATGAACGATTTACCTGAGTCTATCAAAGGTATCGTGAAAGGTGGTGGTTCATTAACAGCTTTACCTATCATCGAAACACAAGCAGGTGACGTATCAGCATATATCCCAACTAACGTAATTTCGATTACTGACGGACAGATATTCTTAGAGTCGAACTTGTTTAACGCAGGTATTCGTCCGGCGATCAACGTAGGTATCTCGGTATCTCGTGTGGGTGGTTCGGCACAAATTAAATCAATGAAGAAAGTTGCTGGTACATTAAAAGGTGACCAAGCACAATACAGAGAGCTTGAAGCTTTCTCTAAATTCGGGTCTGATTTAGATGCAACTACAAAATTCGTATTAGATAAAGGTGCTCGTAACGTAGAGATCTTAAAGCAAGGTCAATACTCACCAGTTCCAGTAGAGAAACAAGTAGCAATTATTTATTGTGGTACTAAAGGTTTAATGAGAAGTGTACCTGTAAATAAAATCAAAGAATTCGAAGCTGAATTCTTAAATCAATTAGATGTACGTCACAGACCAGTATTGGATGCATTACGTGCAGGTAAAATTGATGATTCTATCACTTCAGTGTTAGAACAAGTTGCGAAAGAAATTTCAGCTAAATACTAAAAGATTATAATCTCTGCTTTGCAAAGAGCAGAGATTTAAACTATAAATTTTCAATTAGAAAATGGCAAATTTAAAAGAAGTACGTTTAAGAATAGCTTCGGTAAATTCAACACAGCAAATCACGAAAGCCATGAAAATGGTTTCTGCTGCTAAGTTGAAACGCGCTACTGATGCAATCGTTCAAATGCGTCCTTATGCAAATAAGTTGAAAGATATTTTGAGCAATCTAACCGCTAGCTTAGAAAGCAATGAAAGTCCGTACACTGTTCAACGCGAGTTGAAAAATGTATTAATCGTAGTTGTTACTTCTAACCGTGGTTTAGCTGGTGCATTCAATGCAAACGCAATTAAAACTGCTAATGCTTTGATCAATGAGAAATATGCTGATTTGAAAAAATCTGGTAATGTTCACATCGTTGCTATCGGTAAAAAAGCACAAGAATATTTCACTAAGAATAAATTTAATGTTATCGGAAACAATAACGATTTGTTCAACAACTTGAGTTTCCAAACATCTACAAAAATTGCTGAATCGATTATGAAAGGATTTACATCCGGAGAATTCGATAGAGTAGAAGTAGTGTATAACCAATTCAAAAATGCGGCTGTACAATTATTAACTACTGAGCAATTATTACCATTAAAAGCAACTGATAATTCAGGTACTAAATCTAACGTTGATTATTTATTAGAGCCTTCACAAGAAGAAATTGTAAATGGCTTAATACCTACATCAATTAAGATTCAACTTTATAAAGCTTTATTAGATTCACACGCTTCAGAGCAC
>JBKCCA010000029.1:0-8523 GCA_046305595.1 bacterium | reverse complement strand
AGTATGGAGTGATGAGTTTGAAGGTGCAGCAAGCACCTCTCCAGATGCCTCAAAATGGACATATGATTTAGGTACCGGACAAAACGGCTGGGGAAATAATGAACTTCAAAGCTATACTCAAAGCACTCAAAATGTAGCCTTAGATGGTAATGGAAATTTGGTGATCACAGCTAGAAAAGATCAATTTGGTAATTATACATCTGCTAGGGTGAAAACTCAAGGCATATTTACACAAAAATACGGTCGAATAGAAGCTAGAATTAAAACACCAACTGGTACAGGTATGTGGCCAGCATTTTGGATGTTAGGTAGTAACATTGATAGCGTCTCTTGGCCTCAGTGTGGTGAGATTGATATCATGGAACAAAAAGGTAAATTTTCAAATATCACTTACGGCTCAATTCATGGCCCGGGTTACTCTGGAGGCGAGGCTATCACTACTCCCTATGCTTTGCAAAACGGCAGATTTGATGCTGATTTTTATGAGTATGCTATAGAATGGAACGCAAACAAAATTGACTTTTTTGTAAACGATTATTTATACAAAAGAATTACACCAGTTGATGCACCAGGTGAATGGGTTTATAATCAGCCTTTCTTTTTAATAATGAACATAGCCGTTGGTGGAAATTTTGGTGGTCCGCCGAATAGTAACACACCTTTCCCTGGTACTATGACGATTGATTATGTGAGGGTGTATAAGGAGAAGTAGTATTTAGTATTAAGTACTGAGTACTGAGAATTTAAGAGAGAAAAAATAGAAAAACGATAAAACGTAAACTATAAATGAAAGAAGAGTCAACAGTAGGAATAAAAAGATTAAAAATAGAAGGAGAAAACTTTTTTTGTATTTCGAACCACGATGAAATGCGCGAGTTTTTCATGAGCGTGGTTAGTGATTCAAATCATTGGCTTTTTATATCAAGCAACGGTGGTATATCAGCTGGTCGGAAGAGTGCTGAGTATGCATTGTTTCCATATTACACAGCTGATAAAATTACGGAGTCGTATGATACCACAGGTTCGAAATCTATATTTCAAATTATTGATGAAAGTGAAACACATGTATGGGAGCCATTCTCTGAAAGAAATAACACCTTATACAAAGTTTCAAGGAACCTATACAAAAATGCTATAGGTAACAAAATCATCTTTGAAGAAATAAATCACAACTTCAAACTTACGTTTAGATATGAATGGAATACAAGTAATATTTATGGATTTATTCGTAAGTCTTCATTAGAAAACAATAGTGACAAAAAATTAAAAATTAATATTCTCGATGGTATTCAAAATATAATGCCTGATGGAGTAAATAGTGATCTACAAAGTTCGACGAGTATTTTAGTTGATGCTTATAAACGTAATGAATTAGATCTCGAATCGGGTGTTGGAATTTTTGCATTGAGTGCTATCATAGTAGATAGAGCAGAACCAAGTGAAGCATTAAAAGCAAATGTGGCTTGGTCATTAGGACTTGAACATCCGAAGTATTTACTATCATCATTGCAGGTAGACAACTTTAGAAAAGGATTTGCTATTGAGCAAGAAGAGGATGTAAAAGCTGAAAAAGGAGCATACTTTTTAAACAAAGAAATTGCTTTGTTACCAGAAGAAAAAAAGGAATGGACGATAGTATGTGATGTAAATCAAAGTCAATCAGATGTTGTATCAATCATCAATCAAATTAAAAACAATAAAAATTTACAACAACAAATTGAAGATGATATAAACTTAGGTTCAAAATTATTGAGAGAACTTAATGCATCATCAGATGGCATACAGCTCTCTGCAGATGTTTATAGAGATACACGTCATTTCTCGAATACACTTTTCAATATAATGAGAGGTGGAATTTTTGATTTTAATTACCAAATAGAAAAACAAGAATTAATCAATTATCTAGCAGCAGCTAACAAAGAAGTATATAATAATCACAAAGAATTATTAGAAAGTTTGAGTGATATATTTACTGTATTTGAGTTAGAGGATATTTGTGCAAAAGTTAAAGACAAGAATTTCAAAAGACTTTGTACAGAATACTTACCATTGAAATTTAGCAGAAGGCATGGTGACCCAAGCAGACCATGGAATAAGTTTTCAATCAACACACGTAGAGCTGATGACTATTCGAAAAAAATACTTGATTACGAAGGAAACTGGAGAGACATATTTCAAAATTGGGAAGCCTTGGCTATTTCTTTTCCGGGATTTACGCGTAGTATGATTCATAAGTTTTTAAATGCGACTACTTTTGATGGCTACAACCCTTATCGTATCACAAAAAGCGGATTTGATTGGGAAACAGTAGAGCCTGACAACCCTTGGTCTTATATAGGTTATTGGGGTGATCATCAAATCATCTATCTACTTAAACTTTTAGAATTAAATGAAAAATATTTCCCTGGTCAACTGAGTAAGCAATTTAATGAAGAGAAATTTGTATATGCAAATGTACCTTACAAAATAAAAAGCTATCAAGAGATTTTAGAGAATGCAAAAGATACGATTGAATTTGACGAAGAATTAGATCGTAAAATAAAAGAGAATATTAAAAAATTTGGTTCAGATGCAGCTTTATTATTTACTCAGAAAGAAGATATACATACAGTCAATTTCATAGAAAAAATATTAGCAACAGTATTAGCTAAACTTTCAAACTTTATACCAGGTGCAGGTATATGGATGAATACTCAACGCCCAGAATGGAACGATGCAAATAATGCGCTAGTTGGTAATGGGGTGTCGATGGTAACGCTATATTATCTTAGAAGATTCTTAGTATTTTTTGAAAAAATTGTAGAACAAACAACAGAAGAACGAGTAGAACTATCAGATGAATTAATTATTTTCTTTAAATCAATTCATGAGACACTTGAAGAAAATGTTGCATTGTTGAATAATGAAATAAATAATCGCGACAGAAAAGCAATATTAGATAGTTTAGGTATAGCAGGAAGTGATTATAGAGAACATATCTATAATCATTCATTTTGGTCAGAGAAAAGAACTATTTCATATCGCAGACTCAAATCATTCATTAAGGTAAGCTTACAATTTATTGAACATACTATTAATGCCAACAAACGTGATGACAATATGTATCACGCTTATAATTTAATGAGTATTAAAGCTGAACAAGAAGTTGAAATTTCTTATCTAAGTGAAATGTTAGAAGGGCAAGTTGCTGTTCTAAGTTCTGGATATCTATCTCCCAAAAATACTTTAGAGTTATTAGACAGCATGAAGAACAGTGCGCTCTTCCGCCCCGATCAGTATAGTTATTTACTTTATCCAAATAAACAACTACCAAAATTCTTACAGAAAAATAAAATACCTACAGAGTCAATACAGAAATTAAATCTCATAGATGTATTACTTGCTGATGGTGATAAATCAATAGTAGAAAAAGACATTAAAGGCGAATATCATTTCAATGGAAATCTAAAAAATGCTGGAGATTTAAGTAATGCTATTGATCAATTAGACAATGCTATATATGGTAAATACGTACAAACTGAAAAAGCTGCTCTATTAGATATATTTGAAGCTGTATTCGATCACAAATCATTCACAGGTCGTTCTGGAACATTTTATGGTTATGAAGGTCTTGGTTCTATCTATTGGCACATGGTTTCTAAACTTCAATTAGCAGTTCAAGAAGTTAGTTTACAAGCTATAGAGAATGGTGAATCAGATGAGGTAATTGGTAAACTTTTAGAACATTATTACGAGATTAATGCAGGTGTAGGAGTACATAAATCACCAAAGCTTTATGGAGCATTCCCTACTGACCCTTACTCGCATACACCAAGTAATAAAGGAGCTCAGCAACCAGGTATGACCGGACAAGTAAAAGAAGATATCATTAGTAGATTTGGAGAATTAGGTGTGTTTGTATTAAATGGCGCATTATATTTCAATCCGTGTTTGTTAAGAAAAGATGAGTTCACAAAAGAAGATCGAATGTTTCATTATGTTACCATAAATAAAGAACACAAAACATTTTCGCCGACACCAGGCTCACTATGTTTTACTTTTTGCCAAGTACCAGTTATTTATCGCTTATCTGATACTAACCAAATGGAAATAGAAAAAAGTGATGGTACTGTGACTACTACTAATTCTTTACAATTAGATATAAAAACAAGTTTAGATATTTTTAACAGAACAGGTGAGATAAATAAAATTACTGTTTACGTAAAAGAATCTATCTTAAAATAATAGGATGCTAAAAATTAGATTGAAATATTATTTTTTAATTCCTTGCCTAATAATTTTAGGAGCATGTAGTTCACCCAATTCTGTGAATTACAAATCTGCTGCTCAAATATTGGGAGATACAAATTATCTAGCTATTTGCTATGGTGGTTATCGCAGCAATACTCGCGATGTACAACCAAGCGTAATTCAGATTAAAGAAGACTTAAAAATTATGAGTGCTATGGGCATTAAAGTACTTCGCACCTATAATACAAAGCTAGATGAAATTCGAAATTTATTAAAAGCAATAACTGAATTACAAAACGAAAATGAAAATTTCGAAATGTATGTGATGTTAGGAGTTTGGATAGATTGTGAAAATGCCTGGGCAGATAAGCCTTTAAATCATGAGAAGGAAAACTTAATTGAAAATACAGCTGAAATTCAAAGAGCAGTTGAATTAACAAACACATATCCAGATATTGTAAAAATCATTTCAGTCGGAAACGAAGCCATGGTAAAATGGGCAACTAGTTATTATGTAAGTCCAGCGATAATCTTAAAATGGGTAAACTATTTACAAACCTTAAAAAAAGAAAAACAATTACCAGAAAAATTATGGATTACTTCTTCAGATAATTTTGCTTCTTGGGGTGGTACCGATTCATCATATCATGTTAAAGATTTAAAGAAACTATATGCTGAGGTAGATTATGTTTCTATACACACCTACCCTATGCATGACACTCATTATAATCCAGCTTTTTGGTACATTAATACATCAGAAGAAAAATTATCAAAAGAAGAAAAAGTAGATTCATTAATGTTACGAGCTTTGAATTATGCAAAAGCTCAATACAAAAGTGTTAATGCTTACATGCAATCAATAGGTATAAATAAGCCTATACATATTGGTGAAACTGGCTGGGCTTCTAATTCAGATGGTTTATATGGTAAAGAGGGATCAAAGGCCTGTGATGAATATAAATCTGCTAAGTATTATGATTTAATAAGAGCCTGGACAAACAAAGAAAAAATCACTTGTTTTTATTTTGAAGCTTTTGATGAGAAATGGAAAGATGCTCAAAACCCAAATGGTTCTGAAAATTATTTCGGATTATTTACAATAGAAGGGAAAGCAAAATATGCGCTTTGGGATAAAGTAGATCAGGGCGTTTTCAAAGATTTAAGAAGAGATGGCAAAACTATTGTGAAAACATATGATGGCAAAAAAGATGATCTTATAAAAATTATTGAGTTGCCAGAAAACACAAAATAAATTATAAAGATGAATAGTAAACTAAGCATGTATTCATTAAAAACCATTTGCATGGGAATAATTTGCGTTATTCATATTCAATGTACAAATACTAAAGAAATGACTATTGATGTATATGAGACTTCAGAAAAAGGGAATGCTTTAACAGAACTCAGCAATTTCAAACCAACAGATAAATCATTAAGCATCCAAATAAATACAGAAGAAAAATTTCAAAAAATCATTGGTTTTGGAGGTTCATTTACTGAGGCATCTTCTTCTTTATTAAATAAACTAGGACCAGTAAACAGAAAGAAAATTCTACAAGCATATTTTGGAAATGACGGAGCAAGATATTCTTTGACAAGAACACACATAGCATCGTGTGATTTTTCATTGAGTAATTACACCTATTCAAAAGTAGAAGATGATTTAGAAATGAATCATTTTACAATTGAGGATGATAAAGCTGATTTAATTCCGATGATAGTAGAAGCTCAGAAAAT
Organism: bacterium; assembly: GCA_046305595.1. GTDB lineage: Bacteria > Bacteroidota > Bacteroidia > Sphingobacteriales > Sphingobacteriaceae > JAEYZM01. The sequence goes on along the minus strand of JBKCCA010000029.1, from coordinate 2,556 downwards.
ATCAAAAGATGGATTTAAAATAATAGCATCACCTTGGACAGCACCCCCTTGGATGAAAGACAATAAAAGTTATGTAGGCGGCAAATTATTACCTCAATATAATGATGCTTTTGCATTGTATTTTTCAAAGTATTTAACAGCATATAAAAAAGAGGGTATAGATATTTGGGGAGTTACAGTAATTAACGAGCCTCATGGGAATGGAAATAATTGGGAGAGCACATTGTTTTCGCCAAAAGAAATGACAGACTTTGTACAAGATCACTTAGGTCCGAAATTAGAAAAAGACGGTTGGTCGAAAATAAATATCTTAGGGTATGACCAGAATAGAGCTGGATTAAAAGAGTGGGTAGATGAAATGTATAGAGATGAAAAATCATCAAAATATTTTGCAGGCACAGCTATACATTGGTATGAAAGTACGTACGATTATTTCCCAGAAGCATTGCAATATGCACATCAAAAAGCTCCGAACAAATATATTATAGAAACTGAAGGTTGTGTTGATGCTCAAGTACCAAAATGGCGTGATGATGCTTGGTATTGGAAAAAAGAAGCAACAGATTGGGGTTGGGATTGGGCGAGTGAAAAAGAAAAATATTTACATCCGAAATATGCACCAGTTAATAGATATGCTACAGATATAATCGGATGTTTGAATAATTATGTCAATGGTTGGATTGACTGGAATATGGTTTTGGATACACAAGGAGGTCCGAATTGGTTTAAAAACTGGTGTGTTGCACCTGTAATTGTAGACCCAGAAAAAGATGAAGTTTACTTTACACCCTTGTATTATGTAATGTCTCATTTTAGTAAATTTATGCGCCCAGGTGCTACGAAAATTGGATGTGAGATAAATCATAAAGAAGTAATGGCAACTGCTGTTCAAAATACAGATGGTAGCATTGTGCTTGCAGTATTTAACCCAACAGATGAAAAATATTCTTTAGAAATAAATTTGAATAAAAAAGGATTGAAAAAAATTACCATAGATGCAAAAGCATTACAAACAATAGTAATAAACTAAACTAAAAATATTACATATGTCCACTAAGCAATTATCACATAAAGTTCCATTCGGACAAAAAATAGCGTTCGGACTTGGAATGCTAGCCAATCAAATGTTTCCTGCAGCTTTAGGAATATTTATAGTGATATTAATTGAAAGCTTAGGTTTCCCGGGGTGGATGCTTGGAATCATTTATTTTGTACCAAAACTTTTTGATGCAATTACCGATCCGATTATGGGATACATTACAGACAATACAAAGTCGAAATGGGGTCGAAGAAGGCAATATGTTTTAATAGGTTCTATAATCATGGGACTTTCATTTGCATTAATGTGGCAATTATATTCTGCTGATAGTGTTAATTATAATTTCTATTACTTTTTAATTTGGTCATTGGTATTCTACCTCGGACTTACCATCTTTAGTGTACCCTACGTAGCTATGGGTTATGAAATGAGTGATGATTTTCATGAGCGTACAGAAATCATGGCAACAGCACAGTTAATAGGTCAATTAGCTTGGGTAATTGCTCCTTGGTTTTGGGTAATCATGTACGATCCTCAATTCTTTCAGTCCACTGAAATTGCAACAAGATCACTTGCAATATATGTTGCAATAGGCTGTTCTATATTAGCAGCGATACCAGCCATTTTTATAAATAGTAAATCAACATTAAATGAAAATTACGAACCATTAACTCTAAAAAATGTCGGTAAAAGTTTTGATGATATAATTGCAGGATTTAGAGATGCCTTGAAAATTATTCCATTTAGAAAACTATGTATTGCAACCTTTTTAATTTTTAATGCATTTAATACCGTTGCAGGATTTTCATTCTTTATAATTAAATATTTTATCTTCAGTGATAACCCTAATAATTTTGGTATATGGCCTACTCTATTTGGTAGTGTTGGTGCAATCATAACTACAGTAGCTGTAATACCCGTTGTATCAAGAATGTCTAAATCAATGGGTAAAAAGAAGGCATTTATTATTTCACAATTCATATCAATAATAGGTTATATACTATTCTGGTTTTTGTTTGTACCTGGCAAACCTTATCTATTTATTTTTGCATTACCATTTTTCTCTTTCGGTATTGGTAGTTTATTTACTTTGATGATGTCTATGACATCGGATGTAATAGATATTGATGAGTTAAATACTGGTAAAAGAAGAGAAGGAATATTTGGCGCTATTTATTGGTGGATGGTGAAGTTTGGATTAGCAATCGCTGGTTTATTAAGCGGATTAATATTATCATTTGTTGAATTTAACTCTGGTGCTGAAACTCAATCATTTCAATCTATGTTCGAGTTGAGATTATTTTTCTCAGGTATACCAATACTTGGAACTTTAATAGCAATATGGGTGATGAAAGATTATGATGTGACAGAAGAAAAGTCAAGAGAAATAAGTGAATCTATTGCAAAACGTAAACAAGATAAAGGTTCTCCATATTTACAAGGAAAATTAAATTCATTATTACAAAGAATTAATTTGAATTTGATAGAAGGAGCTAATTATAGTGATAAAACTGAAA
>JBKCCA010000028.1:0-1668 GCA_046305595.1 bacterium | reverse complement strand
TATGAAGATAATGCTCTAGGTATAATGGAAGAAGCCCCTAAACTGCCTGGTAAATTTGTATCAGTTACATTAAATATGATTGTAACGGTAAAAGATAAAAACATGATTGACAAAGCGATTAGTTTACATGATGAAGCAAATAAATATTGCTTCATATCAAACTCCTTAAACTTTAAGGTCAATCATGTTTGCAAAGTTATTGTAGAATAATTATTTACCTGGAAATGCTGCTTTGCGTTTTTCTATAAATGCAGTAGTGCCTTCTTTAAAATCTTCAGTGCCGAAGCATTTTCCGAACTCATCGATTTCAACTTCGTAACCGTTTACTCCGTCTTTAAATCCTGCGTTCACAGAACGAATTGCATGAGCAATTGCTACTGATGATTTCGATAAAATCTTAGAAGCAATTTCTTCACATTTAGCAATTAGATTTTCTTGTGTAGTTACATGGTTTACTAGACCAACTCTATAAGCGTCTTCTGCGCCTAGCATGTCAGCAGTCATAATCATTTCAAATGCTCTACCCTTACCAATCAACTGTGCTAATCTTTGTGTGCCACCATAACCAGGTATAACACCTAAACCTACTTCTGGCAATCCCATTTTTGCATTATCACTTGCTACACGAATATGACATGACATCGCTAATTCTAACCCGCCTCCCAATGCAAAACCATTTATTGCTGCTATGACTGGCTTGTTAAAATTCTCGATTATGTCGAAAACTGTTTTATGTCCGACCGTACTTAATTTCTTACCCTCTTCAACACTAAAATTAGCAAACTCTGAAATGTCAGCACCTGCATCAAATGCTTTTGTACCATCACCAGTAAGTATTACTACTTTTACTTCATTATCTGATTCACATGCTGTAAATGCTGCATTGATTTCTTCTAATGTTTTTTTGTTTAGTGCATTTAATTTCGCAGCTCTATTAATGGTAATATATTGAATACCATTTTTCTTTTCTGATAATATATTTTCGTATGCCATTATTCAAAAATTAATTTTTCTAGACTTAGGTTATTTGCAGGGTATTGTGATTTTAATTTTTTTGAAGATAGTATAATGATTGCCGGACTCGCCTTGCCATCATTAATAATTAATAGATGAGTATCGCCGATGTTCCATACATAACCTATCGTTGGTTCATCTCCATCAATGCTTGCTATTTTTTTTTCTTTGATAATAGGGTTGCCAAATTCTTTACTTAACTCAGCTACCAAGTTTGATAAATCTGAATGATTAATGTCAAGTTGTAATTCAGTTAATTTGTTTTGAAAAAATCTTACACTTATAAATTTGTACTTGATATCTTTATAGAAGAGAGAATCTTTGAAAATAATTTCACAATTTTCAAATCCAGCGCCAGTAAGCTTTTGACTGCAATTTTTTAAGGTGCTGATTGTTGATTTATCTTGTCCCCAATTGTAGTTCTTAAACCCATTGTTTTTGATTTGAGCAAAACTGTTGACTGAAATCAACAATAGCAATAGAAACAATAGTCTCGACATAATTACAAAGTTCGATTCTTTTCAACCCAATTAGTAATGTATTCTACTATATCATTAGTAGCAGTGCCCGGAGGAAAAAGTTTACCTACACCTAAATCATTCAACTGATTCATATCATCTTCAGGAATAATTCCGCCACCTGTAAGTAATACAT
>JBKCCA010000027.1:0-1003 GCA_046305595.1 bacterium | reverse complement strand
TACACCTGTCTCGGTCTACCAATCGGCTCATTGTTCTCGTGCATTTCTTTCCACTGAGCGATCCATCCTGGTAAGCGACCTAATGCGAATAATACTGTGAACATTTCAGTTGGGAAACCGATTGCTCTGTAGATGATACCTGAGTAGAAGTCTACGTTCGGGTATAATTTTCTTTCTACGAAATACGGATCGTTTAATGCAGCTTGTTCTAATTTCTTAGCGATGTCTAAAATCGGATCGTGAACACCTAATTTATTCAACACATTATCGCAAGCTTCTTTAATGATGGTAGCTCTTGGGTCAAAGTTCTTGTACACTCTATGTCCGAAGCCCATCAATCTAAACGGATCGTTTTTATCTTTTGCTTTTGCTAACCATTTGTCAGCATCGCCACCATCCGCCTTAATAGCCTCTAACATTTCAATCACTGCTTGGTTAGCGCCACCGTGTAATGGACCCCATAATGCAGAGATACCAGATGCTACCGAAGCGTATAAGTTTGCGTCAGATGAACCGACGATACGAACTGTAGATGTTGAGCAGTTTTGTTCGTGGTCAGCGTGTAAGATTAATAATTTGTTCATGGCATCAACAACAACAGGGTCGATTACGTAATCTTCTGTTCTGTTGCCGAAAGTCATGTTCAAGAAATTAGAAACATAGTCTAATTTATTTTGTGGGTAAATAAGTGGGTGACCTAATGATTTCTTGTGAATCCAAGAAACGATCGTACTCATTTTCGCCAATAACTTTATGATAGTTAAATTTTGTTCTTCCTTAGTAGGATTCGGGTCTAACGATTCAGGGTAGAAAGAAGACAATGAACAAACTAAAGAAACCAATTGACCCATTGGATGAGCTTTCGAAGGGTAACCATCGAAAAACTTCTTCATGTCTTCATGAATCAATGTATGACGTGTAATCTCATGCGTGAAAGCATCTAGCTCAGTTTTAGTAGGCAACTCACCATAGATTAACAAATACGCCACTTCAATGAATGTCG
>JBKCCA010000026.1:0-3214 GCA_046305595.1 bacterium | reverse complement strand
GATGAAGATAGTATTCATGGGCACGCCTGAATTTGCGGTAGCCTCACTCGATATATTAGTTAAAAATAATTACGATGTAGCAGCGGTGGTGACGGTGCCAGATAAGCCTGCGGGTCGCGGACAAAAAATATCAGAGTCGAGCTTGAAGCAGTATGCTGTTGCAAATAATTTACCTGTACTACAACCAGAGAAATTAAAATCAGAAGAGTTCATCAATGCATTGAAAGATATCAATGCAGACTTATTTATAGTGGTAGCATTTCGAATGTTACCAGAGATAGTCTGGACGATGCCAAAATTAGGCACCTTCAATTTACACGGATCTTTGTTACCACAATATAGAGGAGCAGCTCCATTGAATTGGGCAGTGATAAATGGAGAGAAATATACAGGAGTAACAACTTTCTTTTTAAAGCATGAGATAGATACAGGCTCAATTATTTTCCAAGAGAAAATAGAAATTTCGGATGATATGAATGTGGGTGAACTACATGATAAAGCAATGCTTGTAGGTGCTGAATTAGTATTAAAAACTGTACGAGCGATTGAGAGCGATAACATCCGAAGTATAGATCAAAATGAATGGATGACGCAGAACAATTTGAAAAAAGAAGAGCTCAAACATGCTCCGAAAATTTTCAAAGAAGATCGCGAAATAAATTGGAATAATTCAGCAGAGTCGATTGTGAATTTAATAAGCGGACTTTAACCCAAACCAGTTGCGTTTACAAGCTTGAACAATCAAATGCTGAAAATATATTCAGCGAAAGTCATAAATGAATCAAGCAATTTAGCCCTTGGCGAATTCGAGTCAGATGGCAAAACATATTTGCGTTTCAAAGCAGCAGACCATTTGGTACAAGTGGAGGATTTGCAGTTGGAGGGGAAGAAGAGGATGAAGGTGGAGGAGTTGCTGAGGGGATTACGTATTCATCCGTAGTCAGTAGTCAGTATTCCGTAGTCAGTATTCCGTATTCAGTATTCCGATGTGCTATTTTTGAGTTTATCACAATGTTAATGGATAGTACCCGTAGGGGGCGATTTCATCGCCCCGCCTAGAGATAATTCAGGCCTATGTGGGCCTGCATTAATTGTTAAACGGGTCGATGAAATCGACCCTTACGGTTGCAAGTCAATATCATGGTCAAATTCAAAATATAGTACAAGTTTCGATAACTAGAAACTTTTACTATATTTGTGCAAAGCAAAGATATGTGAGGGAGATGAGGTATTTTGAAACAATATTTTTAGAACAAGCAGATACATTTATATCTGAACTTGATAATAAACTTATTAAAAAAATACTCTATAATATTGATCTAGCTGAACAGACTAATGATCCTAGGCTGTTTAAAAAATTAGAAAAAGAAATATGGGAGTTTAGAATTAAATATGCTGGACTTCAAATTAGACTCTTAGGCTTTTGGGACAAAGGGAACAATAAAAAAACTCTGGTCATTGCTACAAACGGGTTTATAAAGAAGACTAATAAAACTCCGAAGAATGAAATTGAAAGAGCTCTAAAAATCAGAGAAAAATATTTTAATAACCGATTGAAATAATAAGATGAAAACTAAAGAAACTAAATCGTATTCTTTATCTGAAATGAAAGATAAATACTTAGGTATAGTCGGTACCCAAACTAGAGATGAGTATGAATATGAATTACGTATGGATATCTTAGGTAAAATGATAAAAACAGCTCGACAAGAAAGGCAATTAACTCAAGAAGAATTAGGTAAACTCATAGGAGTTCAAAAAGCTCAAATTTCAAAATTAGAAAGTAGTGCCAACAGCGCAACCATTGATACTATTATCAAAGTATTCAAAGCCCTTAAAGCAGAAATAAATTTCAACGTCAAACTCGAAAACAATTTCTTGAAACTATAAAAAACAGCACATCGGAATACTGAATACGGAATACTGAATACCGTTTTATCGTTTCGAATTCAAAATGCCTATCAACTGCTTCCCCATCTTACTATAGTACCTTTTAAGTCCGATCCCTACTACCGACTGAATTCCTTTAATGCTATTCGTTAAAAATATTTCATCAGCATGCTCTAGAAGATTTGCTGGTAATGAACTTTCAACAACTGTAATATTAAGTTCTTTTAAGAGTTCGATAACTACTTTACGCATTACTCCATCGATGCAACCATCAGTGATTGCTGGTGTGTAGGCTTTATTTTCTTTGATTAAGAATACGTTTGAAGAGATACTCTCAACGATATTATTTTGAGAGTTCAATAAAATACATTCGTCTAAATTATTTTCTTTACGATACACTCCAGCTAAAACATAGGGTAATGAATTAGAAGTTTTGAGGTGTGAGAGTGCTGAGAAATCTTTGCGCACTTCTTTATAAACATCAGCAATTAGGCCGCGTTCAACGATGTACGTATCTTCGTTTAATGCTTGAATTTCTATTAAATAATTGAAGGTATTTTTTTCGGGAGTATACCATCCGCCATCTTCTCTAAAAACTGAAAAACGGATGCGAGCATTCTTGTAAATTTTATTCGCTCTTGCGAGTGCTACTATTTCAGAAGCTACAAACTCTGCATCGAAGGCTCTATGGTAATCTATTTTCAAAGCTTGCATGCCTTTGAATAGACGATCCATATGATATTTGAAAAACATCACTTTACCATCGAGCATACGCATGGTTTCGAAGATACCATCACCATAACGCAAAGCACGATTTTGTGTGCCAAACACATTCGTATCTTGTGGGTATAACTGTCCGTTTAAACTAAAAAATCCTGTCGAAAACATTTCCCAAATTTGCGATTATTTTTTGAATCAATTTTCGATTTCTTGATTTCTGCCTGCAATAAATGTTGACCATTTGTCTATCAGCAACTTTAAATCTTCAGGAAACTCCGATTCGAACAAAACGTATTTTTTTGTATGCGGATGTATGAATCCGATACTCTGTGCATGCAAGGCTTGTCTGTTGCATATATTGAAACAATTTTCTACAAATTGCTTGTACTTACCAGTGGCAGTACCTTTTAGAATTTTATCACCACCATAAGTAGCATCGTTAAACAAAGGATGCCCTATATGTTGCATATGCGCTCTAATCTGATGCGTTCTACCCGTTTCTAATTGACACTCAATTAAAGTCACGTAATGAAATCTTTCTACCACCTTATAATGAGTAATAGACCACTTTCCATTCTCTTCCTCTTCAAAAATATCCATAACC
>JBKCCA010000025.1:0-1262 GCA_046305595.1 bacterium | reverse complement strand
TAAAGTATTAATAAGCGAGTAATCGTTTAGATAAATAGTATAAAAAAAGCTAGTCAATTTGACTAGCTTTTTTTGTTATATATAATATTTCTTCTGAAACCTTCGTATTTACTTCGTTTGATAGGAGAGTTCTTGAATATTAATTTAAATTTTTCCTCCGAAATCTCTTCCCAATCTTTCTTAGAATAATTTCTTATTTCGTCTTTTATCATCAATTCTTGATGCTGATGTGGTATAGAAAATCGATTCCATGGACAAACATCCTGACATACATCACAACCGAAAATCCAATCATCGAAATCTAATTTCATATTAGATTCAAATTCTTTTTTTAATTCAATAGTGAAATATGAAATACACTTGATGCCATCGACGATGTAAGGTGAAACAATAGCATCGGTCGGACAAGCATCTATGCATTTCGTGCAGGTGCCACAATGGTCTGTTTGAAATGCTTGATCATATTCGCACTCTAAATCAATTAATACTTCTGCTAAGAAGAAAAAACTTCCTTGCGATTTGTTGATTAAATTACTGTGTTTACCTATCCAGCCAAGTCCCGATTCTTTTGCCCACACCTTATCCATTACCGGTGCTGAATCTACAAATGATCTAGCATTTATCTCGCCAATTTTATCTTGTAAACTCTTAATTAGCAATTTCAACTTACGCTTGATTACATCATGATAATCTTCAGCATATGCATATTTAGAAATCTTATAGGAGTCTGTTCTTTGTTGCTCTTCTGGGTAATAATTAAAACTTAAACTTATAACACTCTTACATCCTTCAACTAATTTGCGCGGGTCTAATCTTTTGTCGAAATAGTTTTCCATATAAGACATTTCAGCATGCATATTAGATTTTAACCAACTCTCGAAGCGAGGTGCTTCTTCCTCTAAGAATCGAGCCTTACTAATACCGCATGATAAAAAACCTAATGCTATAGATTCTTGTTTAATGAATAGACTTATTTCGCGTGGCGTCATAATATCAAAAATAGTCTAAGATTTTGTAAGTTTATAATATGAAGATAGTATTCAACTTTCTTTTAATGTTTGTCATATTAAATGTGCAAGCTCAAAACTCAAGCTTGGGTTGGTCTGCATCGATGCATTATGGTACTAAATTAGCACATAACTCTAAAATCGCAGCTATAAAATCAAACAATCCGATAGCTCTACAATTCGATTTCTACAAACAAAAGATCAATCAAAAGAATTATGATATATGCAGTTGTTACCCACAATCAGGAATAACGT
>JBKCCA010000024.1:0-1289 GCA_046305595.1 bacterium | reverse complement strand
TTATAATAAGTAGTGTCGCCACATAAATTAAAGTTATCGATTGCTTCTGTATTTGTTGAATCACCATCACCATCAGTAATAGCTACCCAATTATAAGGAGCAATAGTTTCACTTCTATAAACAGTATACCCTTTAGCAGTTGATAATGCAGGAGTTCTAATTGCATTCCAAGTTAAACGAGCTTGATTACTTCTATAGAAGTTAGCATTCATTTTAATTGGTTTTGCTGGGGACACATCATCATTAACGCCACATAAGTTCACAGAGCGAACGTAGTAGGTAGAATCAGGGCTTGCACCAGCAGTAATATCAGTGTATTCGTAAATATTTCTATTGGTAGTAGAGAACAACATAGTGTTGCCTCTGTAAATTTCATAGCGCACAAAGGTATTCGTATCACCAGTTGAAACGCCCCACTTAAAGTTGACTGATTTCGAAAAATAATCGTAAGTGATACATCTTATTGGAGGAGATAAATAAAAATCTGGAGGTAATACAATTACTGAAAACGTACGAATTGTTTTACCGGGTACTCTACAAAAATCATCTTTTGTAGAAACCGTGAAATTATAACGACTAGATGTTAATCCGTTACAATCATCTGCCCTATCTAAGTTCGAACAAGAGGTAGGCCAGTAAACCCAAACAGTATCTGTTTGAGTGGCGCCTTTACCGTATTCCACACCTAAATCATACCCATATCCGAATAATTCACCTGGTACATTTTGAATGGCAACTGGCTTAGGATTATTGGTAAGGTTATACGTGTAATTAGTTTTAGAACGTGTCATCATAGCACAAGGAGGAAAAGGACAACCCAATAAGGTATCGGCATTTTCTTCGCCCATTGCAATACCATTAATAGACAATTCAACTTCTTGTGGAGAAATTCCATTATTACTACCAGGCAATGAATCTCGAACTACTATTGGAATTAATAATTTTTGTCCGGCTATTATCCTGTAGGTTGTTGTAGGTACGCCAGCTGTAGTTTTAAAAGGTTCTTTAAAGGTAGGGAATCTATTAGAGTTCTGTGTAGAATCAGGAATTAAAATACCAACTTTAAAATCTCTGAAGATTTCTGATACTTTTTGATCACATTTATAAGAAGCTACTCTAATAACTGATACATATTGACCTGGAGATAAAGGCTTGAATTTAAATTCACCAGTGAAATTATCGAAGCTATATTGATCATTGCTAAGTGCAAATGGATTATTCATTGTATATGGTTCCAAAAATGCTTCCTCAGGTAATGGAAGCATTTTTGGAACCATATACAATGAATA
>JBKCCA010000023.1:0-1391 GCA_046305595.1 bacterium | reverse complement strand
CGATGGTACTATTAGGGTATTTGATGTGCCGATGATTTTGGTTATTCGTTCATTGAATTGCGGATAATCAATAAATGGATTTCTATTTTTTTGTAATATTGCAATAGCATCATTTCTCTTTTTTTCAATTTCACTAGGTGTATACTGATTATGCCAAGCTCTTAAAATATTTTCTTGTGGTGCAAAATGGTTTGCATAATCTGAATAGCGTATTACGAAATACATCATAGCTCTAGCAACATTCCCTTTATGTACATCACGAGGTTCATATAAATTATTAGAACCTAAATGCGAAGGAAAATTAGTTGCATCATTTTGATAAGGTGTAGATGCAATACCGAATGGGAAGTTACCTCTACTATTATTCGCGTTGGCATCCGTAGGAAATAAATGATATAAATCTGAACGCATCGGCTCATCTTGATTGAAAAAGCCTTGTGGGAATGTATGTTCAGTATTAAAGTTTGCAGAATTTTGTGCGTCAGTTCTATCTGTGTATCCAACAGCTTTTCTACCTGTATAAACACATTCTAAAGTATTCACACTTGCTCCTTGTCCGTTTATTTTTTGATTATCAAACTCCATGAACATTTTATCACGTGCAGAATTATAACCTAATGAAACATAACCTGCAGTAATAGTAGTTTTCAATGCAGCTTTCAATGCATCCTCTGTTTTATTCTCAGTCTGATTGTAATATGTTTTAGAATATTTTCCCTGTCCGGTTATGTCTATACTTATCGAATAAGCACTCGGCTCAGTGATGATTAATAATTCAGAGTTATGTAAAATATTATGCTTCGGATGGAAGTAAATTTTAACAGCTGCAGAGTCTTTTGCATTAATGGTAACACGATTGAACTTAGAAGAGAATGCATACGATGAGTAGGTCTTAAAAAACACTAAACTATCAATCTTAATAGCATCAGTGCTATTATTTTTAACGTAAAACGTCACACTATCTATTGATAACTCATTTGTAGCATTAAATGCTATACTATTTTTACTAGAAGTAATTTGTGATATAGCAGAGTTTGAAACGATAAGAAAACAAACTAGGCTGATATATTTTAATTTAAAATTCATGCACAAATTTACAATTATCTGTAACAATATTCGCATAAATTACTCTAGCTTAAAGAAATGTATTAAATTGTGCCTTTTAAAAATGAATAAAAATTAATTGATATAATGAAAAAACAAGTACTATTTGCTTCTGCATTAATAGCAGGTACTTTCATGATTTATTCATGTGGTACAAAATCAGATGCAACAATTAAAGGTATTGATATTGCAAATATTGATACGAGTGTAAGAGCACAAGATGATTTTTATCATTTCGCAAATGGCTCATGGTTAAAAAACAATCCGGTACCTGGTACAGAAACCAG
>JBKCCA010000022.1:0-5920 GCA_046305595.1 bacterium | reverse complement strand
GAATAAGGTATATATTCTATACTTGGAATTGCTTTTGTTAAAATTAAATTAGCGTATTTGCCTTTAGTAATGCTACCAGTAATGTCTGCAATTTCCATTGCATAAGCTCCATTAATTGTGCAAGCATTAATTGCTTCTTCAGGAGTCATTTTTAATTGCGTACAAGCTAATGAAGTAATGAAAGGCATGTTACCACTAGGTGAGGTACCCGGATTGAAATCTGAGGCTAATGCGATGGCTAAACCAGCATCAATCATTTTACGAGCAGGTTGATAATGAATACCTAAGAAAAATGCAGCAGAAGGTAGTATAGTACCAATAGTATTTGAATTCAATAAACAATTGATTTCTTCTTCTCCAACACATTCTAAATGGTCAACTGAAACGGCATTGTACTTAACGCCAACTTGTATACCACCTGAGTAGTTTAATTGGTTAGCATGAATTTTTGGTCTTAAATTATATTTCGCAGCAGCCTCTAATATTTGTGAAGTTTCATCAGCATTGAAAAATCCGTTTTCACAAAAAGCATCAATATAATCAGCAAGTTTTTCTTCAGCTACAAGAGGCAACATTTCATTAATTATAAGGTCTATATAACCTTGGTGATTTTCTTTATATTCTAAAGGATATGCATGAGCTGCTAAAAAACTTGATTTGATAATAATATCTGTATCATTTTTCAGACGCTTAATTACTCTTAGCATTTTCAATTCTGATTCAGTATTTAATCCGTAACCACTTTTAATCTCTATTGCAGCAGTACCTTTTTGTTTTAACTCATTAAGTCGAGCTAATGCTGATTCATACAACTCATCTTCTGTGCTAGCTTGTAGTTTTTTTGCTGAGTTTAAAATACCACCACCACGTTTTGCAATCTCTTCATAACTCAAGCCTTTGATCCTATTTACGAATTCATTCTCTCTGCTGCCGGCAAATACAATATGGGTATGTGAATCACAAAATGCTGGTAAAATTATTTTTCCGCTTGCATCTATTTGTTCATTGTAATCATTGATATCAATATGGTCTTCGATATCAGACATGCAACCATAATTTTCAATTTTACCATCTTTGATACTGAGCCAAGCGTTTTGTATTTCATTAAGATTTGTAAACTCTGCAAGTCTTAATGGTTTAGAGTTATTCTCTAAAATTCCGCTTAGTGTTTTTATATTTTTAATCAGTAGAGACATATTATTTGAGCTCTAGTAAAATCGGACAATGATCAGAGTGTTTTGCATCAGAAAGTATAACAGCTCTTTTTAATTTATTTTCTAATTCTTTACTTGCTAAATGATAATCTATTCGCCAACCTAAATTTTTTGATCGAGCACCAGCTCTAAAACTCCACCAAGTATAATGATGTGGATCTTTATTGAAGTGACGAAAAGTATCAATGAAACCATTATTCATAAATTCTTCCATCCACTCACGTTCTTCAGGTAAAAATCCTGATGAGTTGGCATTAGATTTCGGATTGTGAATATCAATTGGTTTGTGGCATATATTATAATCACCAGATACAATGAGTTCAGGGTATTTCCATTTAAGTTCATTGATATATGGTTTGAAGAAATCCATGAATTCAAATTTCACGTTTTGGCGATCATCACCACTAGAGCCAGAAGGTAAGTAAACACTCATAACTGATAGATCATCAAAATCTGCTCTAATGATTCTTCCTTCGTAATCGTATAATTCATGCCCACATCCGTATTCGACATGATTCGGTTTTTGCTTAGATAAAATAGCAACACCGCTATATCCTTTTTTTTGAGCAGGATACCAATAATGATGATAACCTAAGTTTTCTATTAATCGTAATTCGGTTTCGATTTGCTCTGGTTGTGCTTTTATTTCTTGCAAGCATACAATATCAGCATCTGTAGATTGCAACCACGATAACCAATTTTTACTAATTGCTGAACGAATACCGTTTACGTTATATGAGATTATTTTCATTATTCAGAATCAACACTATCTTTTTTCTTTTTATTATTGTCATCTGGTCTACCTACTTCTGATGGCTTCTCAGCTGCAGCTTTAGTTTTTGAATTCTTCTTTGCTTTGAATTTTTTCAAAATTTTTGCTTCTATAATTCTTACATCTTCATTTGGTCTATTCATTGGGTTAGTAGGTAATGCTGCAATTTTATCTAGCACATCAAAGCCTGCTACCAATTCTCCATATACTGTATATGCATTATCTAGGTGAGGTGTACCACCAATAGTTTTATAAATTTCTCTTTGAGCAGCTGTATATTTCCAACCAGAATTTTCTTTCCAACCAGAATTTACTTCAAACTTATCAAGTTCTGCATCAGTAAATGTTTTACCTTGAACGATATAAAATTGACAATTACTACTTGCTTTCTGTGGGTTACCATCACGTGCTGCGGCTAATGCACCTTTCTTATGAATAAGGTCAGCGTTAAACTCTGCAGGAATTCTATCACCTGGCAAAGAACCACTGCCTAGCATATCTCCAGGTTTAGCTGTTTTAGAAACAGGGTCACCTCCTTGAATCATAAATGCATTGATAACTCTATGAAATAACACATCGTTATAAAATCCTTCTTTCGTTAACTTTAAAAAGTTCTCAGTGTGCTTAGGTGTTTCTTTGTATAACATCAATACCATTGTACCCTGTGTAGTTTTCATTTCTACATAAGTACCTTTTTTAGCTTTTGCTTTTTTCTTTTTTTCTTTTGCATTAATAGTTGTACTTAATACAAGTAGAATTGTTAATAGGCTAATAATTTTTTTCATAATAATTTATTGTTCTATAAATATAAATCTTCGATTTTATTCTTCTATATAATCTTGAAAGTAATCAATTATTAATTTTTTTAATAAAAATTCTTGTTCTAAAACATTATAAGGCGGAATAGCTTTTATCGCTTCCCAATGTGGCCAACCATCTTGATCTAATGCCTCAAGCTCGTAAAAGCCCATTTCTGATAATAGTCTACATGTAGCAATGTGCATTAGTTCTTCTTTCTGACGTTTTGAAAACTTCTGCGGACCTTTGCCTAATTCTTGTACACCGATTAAGAAAAGCATGATTTTCACATCTACTTCATCGGTATCAAACTCCTTCATAATATATACTGAAAGCTTCTTCCAGTCTTCGTTTATTTTTCTTACTTCTAAATTTAAACTCATGCTTCTTGTAATTCGTTTCTACCAATCATTTCATTTAATATAGCAATGGCATGCGCAACCGATTTTACTTGATCGAAAATCATTAATAAGCTAGTTTTACCTTCTTTCATTTTTACACCTCTTTGATATTTTTGTGCGAACATCAAAATAGATCTAAACATGTCTGATTCATAAAAACCTGAACTTGGGTTCGATGGGAAATTACCTCTTAATATATTGTTCTTTAAACTTAATTTTTCAAATCCGATTTCTTTTGCCAACCATTGCAACTTTACTGCATTTAATAATTCTTTTACTTGCCTTGGCACTGGTCCGAATCGATCTCTCAATTCATTTTCAAATGCTAACAAACCTTCTTCTGTTTCTAACTTGTTAAGCTCTGTATATAAGTTTAATCTTTCTGCTATGTTAGTTACGTATTCGTCGGGTATTAATAATTCTTGGTCTGTATCGATCTGACAAAAACTTACATGTGGAGCTGGAGCTTGATCTTTAAATAAATCTTTGAACTCGTCATCCTTTAATTCATGTATCGCTTCATCTAAAATTTTATGATATAATTCAAATCCGATTTCTGCTATAAATCCGCTTTGCTCAGCACCTAATAAATTACCTGCACCTCTAATGTCTAAGTCACGCATTGCCACATGAAAGCCGCTACCTAAATCAGAAAACTCTTCAATAGCACTTAATCGTTTACGAGCTTCGGGGGTGAGAACAGATAATGGCGGACTTAACAAATAGCAGAAAGCTTTTTTGTTAGATCTACCAACACGTCCACGCATTTGATGCAAATCACTTAATCCGAAGTTCTGAGCATTATTAATTATAATCGTATTTGCATTTGAAATATCTAAGCCTGATTCAATGATAGTAGTTGCTACTAAAACATCATATTCATTGCTCATAAATTTCATCATCACATCTTCTAGAGCATCGCCTTCTAGTTGACCATGGCCAATGCCAATACGAGCACCCGGACAAACCTTTTGTATTAGTCCGGCCATTTGTGCAATGTCTTGAACCCTATTGTGAATGAAGAATACTTGTCCGCCTCGCTCTATTTCAAACTCAACAACTTCTTTAATTAACTTTTCATTAAACACATGAAGTTCAGTTGTTACAGGTTGACGATTTGGTGGTGGCGTATTGATAATAGATAAATCTCTAGCACCCATTAAAGAAAAATGAAGTGTTCTTGGAATAGGTGTTGCAGTAAGAGTTAAGGTATCTATGTTAGCTCTAAATTGTTTTAATTTTTCTTTAGTACTTACTCCGAACTTTTGTTCTTCGTCAATAATCATTAAGCCAAGATCTTTAAACTTTACATCTTTACTTACAATTCTATGTGTGCCTATTAATATATCAACTTTGCCTTCTGCTGTACGTTGAAGAATTTCTTTTATCTCTTTGTTAGTTTTAAATCTACTGATGTATTCAACATTGCACGGAAAATCTTTTAATCGCTCTCTAAAAGTTTTAAAATGTTGCATTGCTAAAATAGTTGTTGGTACAAGAATAGCAACTTGCTTACTATCGTTAACAGCCTTGAAAGCTGCACGAACGGCCACTTCAGTTTTCCCAAAACCTACATCACCACATACTAATCTATCCATAGGATGAGGTGACTCCATATCTTTTTTAATATCTGCAGTAGACTTTATCTGATCAGGAGTATCTTCATACATAAACGAAGCTTCTAGTTCTGTTTGTAAATATGTGTCAGGTGAAAATGCATTACCTTTTTGAGCTTTACGAACCGCATAAAGTTTAATTAAATCTCTCGCAATGTCTTTAACTTTTTTTTTAGTGTTCTTTTTTAATTTCTCCCAAGCATCTGATCCGAGTTTATGCATTTTCGGAGTTGTACCATCTTTGCCAGTATATTTAGAAATTCTATTTAACGAGTTTATGTTTACGTATAGTAAATCATTATCGGCATATACTAATCGAATTGCTTCTTGCAACTTACCATTAACTTCAACTTTTTCTAGTCCTGCATATTTTCCTATACCATGATCTATATGCACTACAAAATCACCAGGTTTTAATTCTCTTAATTCTTTTAAAGTTAAAGCTTGCGATTTAGAGTAGTTTTTATGAACCTTATATTTATAATATCGATCAAATATTTGATGATCGGTATAAGCTGCAATTTTTAATTCATCATCTATAAATCCCTCTCGAATAGATAAGTTGATAGGCGTGAATTGAACCTTTTTATTAGGGTCTACGGATGATGCGTAAATATCATCGAATATTGTATATAAACGTTCAACCTGCTTTGCCTGATCTGCAAAAATTAAATTCTGAATTTTCTCAGATTCATTTTTTTTCAGATTATGAATTAGTAGATTGAAATCTTTATTAAATGATGGTTGTGGCTTAATATTGAAAAGTATGGTTTCATCAGCATTGTAATAAAATTGTTTTCCGAATTCAACAACGCCATAATTTTTAATGATAACATTGAACTCTGAAGAAGTATTAAATACTAAATGAGGATCAATATATTCAGGATGTATATTTTTATCATCTTGACTTAAGCATTTCCAAATTTCGATAGCTCTCTCCTTACCTTGATCTAAAATGTCAAAACAAAATTGTACATCTTTGATCCAAACACTTGATTGTGCATCAATATAATTTAATAATGATGATTGATGGTTTGTGAGTTTTTGTGATTGAATATTAGGTATAATCGAAAGCTCTTGTACAGTTTCAATTGATAACTGGTTTTCAATATCAAATGT
>JBKCCA010000021.1:0-1964 GCA_046305595.1 bacterium | reverse complement strand
ATGTCTTTATGCATCAAGTAGTTTAACAATGCACGTCTCTTACCTACTAACTTCTGTAATGACAACTGTGTAGAAAAATCCTTCTTATTTTTCTTTAAATGCTCTGTCAAGTGGCTTATTCTGTATGAGAATAATGCGATTTGACCTTCTGCGCTACCTGTATCGGTTGCACTTTTACCATGAGATGCGAAGATCTCTTTCTTTTTTTCGTTACTTAAATACATTCTTGAATGATACTAAAGCGTTAAACAATTGATTAATTCGGACAACAAAAATAAGGCAAAGTCATGAATTTAGAAAGTGATTTTTTAGAATAAATTCCAAAACAAGGTTCTAGCCTATTTAAATGGCATTTTTTATTTTATTTTTTTAAAAAATAGATTTTTGTACCATTAATTACATGCATCTATAATCGTAGACCGAATTAAAAAACAGTTCACTTTGTTTAAAAAAACTATGATTATAGCTATTTGAATTATTTGTGTATTATTGTCTATATTTTTTACGGATGTCAAATACACCCACTTATTCTCGTTTTGAAACTTTACTACAAGTCAGACCCGACGATATAGATATGAACCAACATGTGCATAATTCTCGTTATCTAGATTATGTTCTAGCTGCAAGATATGACCAAATGGATAATCACTATAAATTCCCGATGGAGAGCTTTGTAGAAAACAAATTCTCCTGGGTAGTTAGTAAAGCCAGCATTGAATATAAGCGAGCTCTTAAACTTGGTGATAAATTTATTGTCAATACAGGTATACTTGAAATATTACCTAAAGGTTGTATAGTAAGTTTTCAGATAAGAAATGCCAAAACTGATAAGTTATGTTGTGATGGTGAATTTCATTATACCATGATTAACACAGAAAATGGTCGATCTGAAAGTATTCCTGAATGGATTATTGAGAGATACTCTATTTAACAAGAATCTCTTCCAATAAATCACCATAGAAATCAGTCATATTACCTCCCATTGCTCTAACTTGTTGTGGTATAATACTATTTTGCGACTGTCCGGGTACCGTATTCACCTCTAATACATACATATTATTAGAATTCCTCTCTAATATATAATCTATACGTACCACTCCAGCACAATTTAACCTTTGGTATATATCAATCATCGCTAGCTCTACTCTGTGCTTTTCTTCATCTGTCATTCTACCTGGCGTAATTTCTTCAGTCACACCGCTCGTATATTTTGCCTCAAAATCAAAAAACTCTTTTGATGATACAATCTCTGTAGCTGGTAATGTTTTGATTTGATTGTTAATTTTCACAATGCCTATCGTGAACTCTCTACCTTCTATAAATTCCTCTACCAATACTTGCTTGTCTTCTTTAAAAGCTTTTTGCAATGCCTCTTGTAATTCAGATTCTTGTTTCACCTTACTCATGCCAATGCTACTTCCACCATTATTAGGCTTTACAAACAAAGGCAATTTCAATGAACTTAATATCTGTTCATTGGTATAGGTTCTGTCATCAAATAGCTGCATAGACTTTGCAACGTAGACATCCTTAATATCAGCTATGATACTTTTTGTATAAGCTTTGTTCATAGTAATAGCAGATGTAATTGCATCACATGTTGTATATGGTATATTCAACATATCGAAATAACCCTGTAGCTTTCCATCTTCACCAGGTGAACCATGAATGATTATGAATGCAGCATCAAACTGTATCTTTTGACTGCCTATTAAAATAGAAAAATCGTTTTTATCAACGATCGTGCTTTGATTTGACTCATCAACATATCTCCACGACTCGTGATCTATAATGATATTATATACTTCGTATTTATTCTTATCTAAATGTTTGTATACAGTTTCAGCACTTTTCATAGATATAACAATCTCTCCTGTGAAACCGCCTGCTACTAATGCTATTCTTTTTTTCATTCTGTAATTATTTAATACAAATAACTAAAAAAAATAGATATATCAGAACCA
>JBKCCA010000020.1:0-1547 GCA_046305595.1 bacterium | reverse complement strand
ATTAAGAATTAAGAGTTAAGGATGTAGGATGTAGGATTAAGAGTTATGAATTATGATTTACGAATTTCAAGGATATAGACCAGTAATACACGAATCGTCTTTTGTGCATCCACAGGCAACAGTGACGGGGAATGTAATCATTGGTAAAAATGTATATGTAGGTCCGGGTGCTGCAATACGTGGCGACTGGGGTCAAATAATTATTGAAGACGGATGTAATGTACAAGAGAACTGTACCATACATATGTTTCCGGGAACTACGGTTTTATTGAAAGAGTCGGCACACATCGGACATGGAGCTATAATTCATGGAGCGACAATTGGTAGAAATTGTTTGATCGGAATGAATTCAGTACTTATGGATGATGTAGAAATTGGTGATGAATGTATCGTTGGTGCCTTAACATTTGTGCCTGCTGAAATGAAAATCGAATCACGTAAAATTGTTGTCGGCAATCCTGCTAAAATTATTAAGGATGTTAGCGATGAAATGATCGCATGGAAAACTAAAGGTACGGCTTTATATCAACAGCTACCTGCAGATTGTTATGCTACTTTAAAAGAGTGTGAGCCACTCAGAGAAGTAGAAGAAAACAGACCTATGCAACAAGATATTTATGTAACTTGGAAGAAAAAACAATAATTATGAAAACTAAATTTTTATTGATCGTAATCACAGTTTTGATGTTTAATGTTTCAGAAACATTTGCTCAAAAAAATATTCAAGCAGCAAAGGAACCTATAAAAGAAAATGCCAAAGTTGATGATGGCGAGATGAAAATGTATGTAATGGTTTTCTTGAAGAAAGGTGCTAAGAGAGATCATCCGGCAGAAGAAGCTAAGAAAATTCAAGCATTACATATGGAACATTTGAACATGATGCATAAAGAAGGCATGTTATTAATGGCCGGACCTTTTGCTGATGATAATGATATCAAAGGTATATTAATTATGAATGCTCCAGATGCAGATCAAATAAAGCAATTAGTAGAATCTGACCCAGCAATAAAAGCAGGTAGATTAGTTGCTGAATATCATCTTTGGTATACAAAAAGCGGAACAATAACTTTACCATAATCAATACAAAATATACAAGATGCAAAAATTACAAAACTATGCGGCTGGCCAATGGGTAGAAGGAAATGGCAAGTCTACAACATTATATAATTCAATTACAGGTGAAGCGATTTATGAGGCAGATAGTTCTGGATTAGATTTCGGGATAATGATGGATTATGCGCGTAAGGTAGGCGGACCTGCATTACGTAAAATGACCTTTCATGATAGAGGTAGAATGTTAAAAGCATTGGCTTTGCATTTGATGACTAAGAAAGATGAGTTTTATAATGTGAGTTGGGCAACTGGTGCAACGAAAGTAGATAGCTGGATTGATATAGAGGGTGGTATTGGAAATTTATTTGCTTATGCAAGTTTGAGAAAATCTTTCCCAGATGAAACCTATTATGTAGATGGTGAAGCAGCAAAATTATCAAAGAATGGGACGTTTATCGGACATCATATTTGTGTTCCTAAGGAAGGTGTTGCAA
>JBKCCA010000019.1:0-1897 GCA_046305595.1 bacterium | reverse complement strand
ACTAATTAAAAATTGTTTTTAAATTTGCACTCGCTTTCGATAAAGTTCAAAGCAAAATTGACCCATGGTGTAACTGGCAACACGTCTGGTTTTGGTCCAGAAGAGTCTAGGTTCGAGCCCTAGTCGGACAACCAACCAAGGAAGGGATTGCGAGTAAATTTTTAACGCAGTCCCTTTTTTTATAATATACCCTCTATATGCCATTACAATTTAACCCTATTAAATTATTTGCGGGTTCAGCAAGTGCTGATTTAGCTCAACGCATCGCAGATGCAGGTGGTAACAAATTAGGTGATCTGATACTAAGTCGTTTTAGCGATGGTGAGTTTCAGCCTAATTTCAATGAGTCTGTTCGTGGAAATGATATTTTCTTAATTCAATCTACTTACGCCCCTTCTGATAATTTAATGGAGTTATTGTTAATGATCGATGCTGCTAAAAGAGCTTCAGCGCATTATATAATAGCGGTTATTCCATATTTCGGATTAGCACGTCAAGATCGTAAAGACAAACCTCGTGTATCTATTGGTTCAAGATTAGTAGCGAACATGTTGACAGCTGCTGGTGCTCACCGAGTAATGACGATGGATTTGCATGCGGCTCAGATTCAAGGTTTCTTCGATATACCAGTAGATCACTTAGATGCATCTATCATATTTGTACCATACATTAAATCATTGGGCTTAAAAAATCTAACTATAGCTGCACCCGACATGGGAGGCACTAGTCGCGCTAGAGTTTTTGCTAAAGCATTAAATGTAGAAATGGTAATTTGTGACAAGCAACGTAAGCGTGCCAACGAAATTGAGTCTATGAATGTTATTGGGGATGTCGAGGGTCAAGACATAGTGTTGGTAGACGACTTGATTGACACGGCTGGTACATTAACTAAAGCAGCAAAATTAATTATGGATAAAGGTGCTAATAGCGTAAGAGCCGTTTGTACACATCCTGTATTATCAGGCAAGGCTTATGAAAACATTGAGAATTCAGTGTTAGATGAGTTAATCGTTTGCGATACCATCCCTCTAAAACATCAAAGTTCAAAAATAAAGGTGTTATCGGTAGCTGAATTATTCAGCAAAGCCATCTCGAATGTAAATGAGCATGGTTCGATATCGGATTTGTTTAAGATCTCTTAAAAAGTATAGCGTACTGAGTATAGCGTATTGAGATTCTCAGTACGCTATACTCAGTACGCTATACAATTATAATTTGGATTTCTCATCTGCGAATCATACTTTTGCAGCCTTAATAAAATCATTTAAATCAAATAATTATGAAATCAATCTCTATTAGCGGTTCTGTACGTCAGAACGTAGGGAAAAGAGATGCTAAGGAATTACGTTACGAAGGTAAGGTTCCTTGTGTATTGTACGGTGGAAAAGAACAAGTTCACTTTTCAGTATTCGAAGCAGATCTTAAGCACCTAGTTTACACTCCAGAAGTTTACTTTGTAGACTTAACTGTCGATGGTAAAAAATATCGTGCAACTATGCAAGATATTCAGTTTCACCCATTGACTGACTTAATTAATCATATTGACTTCTTAGAAATCGACGAAAATAAACAAGTTACTATGTTAGTACCTGTTAAATTTGCAGGTTCTTCACCAGGTGTTAAGATGGGTGGTAAGTTAGTGCACAAGATTAAGAAATTAAAAGTAAGAGGTTTGCCTAAAGATATGACTGACAGTATTGTTATCAATATTGACAATTTAGAGTTAGGTAAAATGATTCGTGTATCAGAAGTTCAAGTAGAAAACTTAACAATCTTAGATGCAAAATCAAACTCAATCGTTTCAGTAGAAACATCTAGAGCTCTTCGTGAAGCTGCAGCAGCAGAAGCGAAAGAAGCTGGTAAGAAATAAAAATCTTCAAACCAAAAAAGGCCGCAT
>JBKCCA010000018.1:0-1544 GCA_046305595.1 bacterium | reverse complement strand
CCTTTTGTAGTTACCAATGAAGCATTTCCATAAACCAACATGACATGAATTGAGTCGGGCTTAGATTTAATTAAGCCATTGTCTGTTGAAATACCTTTGAAAAATGTCGAAGGTTTGAAGTTATTAAAATTGGTATCTGTTAAAAGGAATCTTGAATCATTTATAATTGCTTCACGAAGAGCTAAACGAGATTTATGAAGAGGAAGATTATAAAAAATATTTTTAATAATGGGATGAACTTGAAAGTTCAACTCTTCCTCAGTCAATTTTTCCGTTTCCTGAGATTGAGAATTATTAGTACGAAAGTTACAAGCTGTCAAAGCTGTTGTCAATGTTGTAAGAGCTATAATCAAAAGCGTTTTCTTCATCATTTCTAAAATAGATTTTATTCGAACCCTTTCTCTAGTCACCAATCACTAGTCACCAGTTACTAATTTAGCAGCCATCATTCATCAAACTCACCCATATCTTACCTGCTTTATCTCTATACAAGGAATTAACAAATGCACTATTCGTCTCTATTCTTCTATTGATTTTGCTATTGATCTTCCATAGTCCCATGTTTTGACTCCCTACCCAAACATTCCCATGTTCATCAGCAATCATAGAACTTACACTGATTGTTTCTTCTACTTCTTTATTGTTCTTCTTAACTATACCTTTAATTAGGTAATTGCTAAATGACTCTCCATCATAATTCACTAATCCAGTAACATTATTGCCAATCCATATCAATCCCTCTTTATCTTGAATGATGCTGCTATTGGTACCTCTATTCAATCCGTTAGATAAATAGTGAGTGTACTTCTCTCCATCATACTTAAAAACACCTGCAGCTTGTGTGCCTAACCATAAATTACCTAAGTCATCTTCTAAAACACTTCTTACTGTATAATCTTGTTCCTTCAAGCTACTATCAAACATTGGTAGTTTTACATAATTAAAATCTTTGCCATTGTATTTATAATAACCAGCATATGCACCTATGTAAATATTATTGCTTTTGTCTTTATAACTACAAAATGTCTCTCTACTTTTTAATGGTATTTTCTCAGAAAAATTGATGAAAAATATTCCATTATAAAAGTTAACTCCTTTGTTAGTACTTATCCATAAATTACCCATACGATCTTGCTCGATATCTCTGATGAAATTACCTGATAAGCCTTGCTCGCTGTTATAATAACTATGATTTGTACCATCAAATTTTGTTAATCCGTTGCCATTCGATCCGAACCACCTATTACCTTTTAAATCTTCGAAAACACAATTAGAATTTTCTTTAATTTCTAATTCTTTCATTTCTAAACTTGCCGTTTGATATAAAGCTATATCATTTGATATCGGCTTCGGTTGCGTTTGTCCGTTACATGCATACAACATCGTTATGCCTACGATCAGACTGAGAATTAATAGTTGCTTTTTCATATTTCAAATCTAGTATGAGAATTAACGCAATTTTGTTATTAATTAGTTATTAAGGTGTTAATGACTTGTTAATTCAAAAAATATTAATGTTTTATTTGATTAATTTGCATGCAATG
>JBKCCA010000017.1:0-5183 GCA_046305595.1 bacterium | reverse complement strand
AATTTAACATTGGCTGTTTTTAAAAATATTGTATTGATAAATATTATCTTGTTAATACAACTTTAGCAGCAACTGATTCAGTTCCTACTTTAATGATTGCTTGGTAAACACCATTAGCAATAGAAGCATCTGCATTCCAAGTGAAGAATTTAGAACCACCTAAAGTAGAACCTTCAGTAGTTGTATAAACTAAACGACCTGTTAAATCATAAACTTCTAAAGTAATATCGTTTGATAAAGCTGGCATTTTAACTTCAAAGTTCACCTTACCATTTGATGGATTAGGGAAAGTTGATACTTCAAATGTCTCTGCTTTTTGTGTAGCAACACCTGTTGCGAAATTCACTTCGTTTGCATTGTAAATTTCACCTGTGTTAGCATCACTTACCCAACCAATAACGTGTAAGTAACCTGGATCAACAGTTGCAGGTACTGCATATTGATAGCTATAAGTATGTACTGAGTTTGTTGTTACAGTAGCAGGAATACTTGATTCTGTACCAGCCCAACCACCTAAAATAGCTCTTGCTACGTGGTCATAAACCATTTGGTTTGCAGGAACTGGTGAAGGCAAGTTATGGTAATTACCCATAGCACCATTAGCACCACCTGAATAGTAGTTAACTTGTGCATAACCTGAAGCTGTACCAGTTACATCATCTTCTACAATTACACAGTTGAATCTTAAATCACCTGATAAATCAGTAGCGAATGTTGCTGATAAAGTAATATCCATCATTCTTGTCGTACCATTGTAAGTTGCTTGTACACCTACATCACATGGAGTGAAACCGTTAATTCTAGCATCATATTCTGTGAAGAAATCTGAAGGATCGAATTCACCGTTCTTTCTATCTACTAAACCACTTGGGTAACCACCAATGAAACCAGCGATACCAGCATCATAATCAGCTACTACCATAGGGTCACTATTGTGAACTGCAATTAACATTGCTGTTGTAGGGTATGTCTTGTGTAATGAATCCATAAAGACTGTACCTCTTGGGCACCATCCGCACCATGTACCAGTAGCTTCCTCGAATACAATTCTTTTAGTCGGATTAAATGCTAAAGCAGCGATAGCAGCAGATAAAGTATCATTTGCTTTGTTAACGTCACCTGCTAAATCAACCCAAACTTTTACTGGCCATCCACCTGCTGAAGGAATTGTAAATGGAGTAGCATGTGTGAAATCATATGTAGCACCTGAAGCAATGTTCAAACCAGTTTTTGTATCAGTTTGTACTTGACCATTTGCTAAGTATTTTAAAGTTAAACTTGAAATTGGAGCTGAACCAATGTTTAATAACTGTCCTGAAATTGTGATCGCTTGTCCAGCACCACCATTTGTAGGGAAAGTTAATTTTGACATCTCTGCATCATTTGCAGCTTGAGTTCCATAAACAAATCTGTAAAATGCATTATCTGTATGTGTGTCTGCATTGCCACCATTTGTAACTACTGAATTAGTATTTGGTGCACCTGAAACTTGGAATGCATTCGATCCATCAACTTGAATACCTAAAGTTAATGACAAAGGTGTTAAGTAAGTTCTTTGGTCAACAATGTAAATATCATTTGTACCTTCTTCTAAAACTATACCCCAGTACGTCCAGTTTGTACCTGCTGAACCTGGTGCTGAAAATGAACAAAACTGAATCCAGTGCTGACGATTTGGAGCTGATCCAAATGTCTTGTGTCTGATTTGATCATTCGCACCTGCTGCAGCTAATCCCCATACCATGATAGAATTATCAGGTATTGAAGCACTTGGTAATGCTGAGTTTGTAGCTGTTGGTGCAGTAATTGCTGATGTTGTAAATGTTAAAACACCAGAAGTTGATACTTTGTATGATGATACAGCTGTACCATTAAACAAAAATGTGAAATCTGCAGGTAAAGCTACTTCTGTAGACCAAACCGGAGTTGCACTAGTAGTAGCAATAGTAGTCCATTCTGTTGCAGTTGGTTGCTCTACATCTGTATTTAAACCTTTAGGATTCTCGCCCGCGCTTAAATAAGGTAAATAATAATATTGTGCATTAGCAATATTTACGCAAAGCACAATAAACAATAATGTAAAAAGTTTTTTCATTTTATTTTGTAAGTTTGTTCTGTGTATAATTATCCAATTTTAACAAAAATTATGCAAATTAAAAACTTTTCTCTCATACCAGCTTAATTTTTGGTATGATTTTCGTTATTTTACGTAAATACTATACAATTTATATGAAAAAATCTTTACTTATTTTAGTTCTGGGCTTTATAACATCGTTAGCTAGTGCACAAAACTTACAAATTACCAACCATTCAAGTACCTATACTTACAATGGATCTTCTGAAAAATTATCACATGTCAATGTACATGTTAAAAACAATGGATCTTCAAGCACTAATGTTTTTACTCAGAGAAAAATTCAATCTCTTACACCAGGTCACTTAAGTTATTTCTGCTTCGGAGTAACTTGCTACCCACCTAGTGTGAACAAATCTCCTGATGTATTAACTTTAGCAGCGGGTGCTTCTGATACTTCTATCATCACTTACTTAGATCCTCTTGGTACTGTTGGTGCTAGTATCGTTACTTATTGTGTTAAGAATACACAAGAATCTGATTCGGCTTGCGTAACTATTACTTACGACATGACAGCTACAGGTATAGTGAACAACTCTCACTTAAAATTTGTGAAAGTATTTCCTAACCCGGCTGAAACTGAATTGAACTTAGCATATAACACTGAAAAGAATTTCAACAATATGGAAATTCAATTATTAGACATCAACGGTCGCTTAGTTTACTCTGTAAAAATAAAAACAAAAGATGGTTTAATTAATATGGATGTCTCTGAATTTACAGCTGGCATCTATGTATGCAACCTAGTTGCAGATGGAAGGGTTATTGCGAGAGATAAAGCAATCATTAAATAATGTAAGATGTAGAATGTAGAATGTAAAATTAACCCTACATTCTACATCTTACATTCTACATCTTACATTTTTATTTCCTACCCGGTGAGTGATGCAAATACGCCGAAAACTTCCTTCCCGCATCTGGTTTACGATCGTAAATTATATCTACTAAAGGATCAAGATTTCTAAAATTTGATCTCTCATTATTACACAAAATTATTATTGAATGTCGGTTCTCTAAATCACGCATAAAAAATGATTTAAATCCGTTCCACCAACCTCCATGATAAGGTATAATAGTACCATCCTCTAATTCAAACGTCCTCCATCCGAAGGCATAATTAAACGGACCTTTTAAAGTTTTACTACCTGGTACGTACATTAATTTTACAAGACTATCTGATAAAAACTTATCAGAATACAATACTCGATCCCAAATATGCATATCACCTGTCGTAGAATAAATTCCTTTATCACCAGTAGCGCCGTCTAAATAATCGTGGCGAACTTTTGCTCCCCATTTATCATATGCATCTACATATTTAAAATCACCTAAATGATTTACATCTAATACATAAGTATGTTTCATTCCCAATGGTCTGAATATTTTTTTCTCCATGTATTCCTTGAAGCTCATTCCAGTCACCTTCTCAACAATTGCTGCAAGCAAAACATAACCGGTATTACTATAATCCATTCTTCTATCTGGGAAAAAGTAAATTTCTGGTTTATGTTTGATCATTAATTCAACTACCCCTTGGTTAGTTAATGGTGTTTTTCGATCAGTAAACTTTTCTGTGAAATAAGTATAATTCCCTAATCCGCCTCTATGTGTTAACAACAACTCAATCGTAATATTTTTATACGGGAAAGCTGGATAAAATTTTTGTATGCTATCGCTCAAATTTATTTTACCATCTTGCACTAATTTCATAATTGCAGCGGCAGTAAATTGTTTACTTACTGATGCCAATTGATAGATAGAATTATTTTTTAAATGCTTCTTCTTTTTCTTCGGATCTTGATAACCAAAAGACTTTTGATAAAGTACGTGTTCATCAAAACTTATTAATACACTTCCATGAAAATTATTTCTGCTTTCTAGTTCATTAAAGAATGCTTCAATTTTTTCTGCCTTTCGTTTAAAAGCTAATGTATCGTATGCTCTGCTGGGTTCTTCTAATTTTACCTTATCTGATTTTTCTGATTGTTTGCATGCAGTAATTAGTACTGCACACAACAGTATCAAAAATATTTTTTTCATTTACTCTATCTCCTTGATTTTATTTTTAAAGATTGCATAAACTGGTACTCCCATTGCCACAATTATTAAGCCTGGCCAAGAGTAATTTGGTTTATAAACTAATAAAATAATACATACCGCTGATGCAAGTAAAATGTATAAAATCGGAATGAAGGGATAGCCAAATGCTTTGTATGGTCTCTCTGCATTTGGTTGTGACTTTCTCAACTTGAAAATACCTAAGATTGTTAATATATAAAACAACAACACTGCAAATACTACATAATCTAATAGATCTCCATATGAACCTGAAATACATAAAATACAAGCCCAAACACACTGATAGATCAATGCATTGCCTGGTACACTAAATTTATTCAACTTCGACATTCCATTAAAAAACAATCCGTCTTTTGCCGTAGCATAATAAACTCTAGCTCCTGATAATATACACCCGTTATTACATCCGAAGGTAGCAATCATAATAAGTATAGACATCAGAATGGTAGCGCTAGAGCCACCTACTGCTTCTGCTACTGCTGTAGCCACACGATCATTGGTTGCAAATTGAATACCTCTAGACATTACATCTGTTCCAGCAGGGTCACCTTTCAATGGTAACACTAATAGATAAACAACATTCATTAATATATATATGATAGTTACTAATGATGTACCTATCACCATGCTTAATACTAAATTTCTTTTCGGATTTTGAATTTCATCGCCTGAAAATCCGATGTTATTCCATGCATCACTTGAAAACAAAGAACCAACCATTGCGATACCTAATGCGGGTACAATTCCCCATGCAATAATATCATAGATTTGATAGGTACCAGTAGCATCTTTTTTAATTACATTCGCTGACCATAAATCTGAAAAGTTTTGTTGAACAACATCCGCATTCACTCCAAATAATAAGCCTACAATTATTAATCCGAACAATGCTACAATTTTTGTACTTCCGAAGATATTCTGAATCAATTTACCATTCTTGACTCCTTTTGAATTTATATAAGTCAAGAGT
>JBKCCA010000016.1:0-7651 GCA_046305595.1 bacterium | reverse complement strand
TTCCCTCCGAAAATCATATCTCTATTTGCTTTTACAGTTACCTTACCGTAAAGCGGAGTGATTTTTACACTCTGAGAATCACTTAAATAAATTTGTTCAATTCCCTGTATCTCTAAATCTTTAGTGTTGATATTTAAGTAGGCATTTATATTTGAATCTGCCATTGAACCGAATCGTATTACATCATAATCTAAATTACCTGCTTCATTGCTGATATAGTTAAAGGTCTTCTCATGAATTTTTATTGTACCAGCATTTTCGTTGATACTTATGAATCCCCACTCCATCATATTCCTCAACAATCCGATTACATCTGACTCTTTTAATCTGACCTCTTTCGCATAAGTTCTTATTCCAATTACATTCGATTGCTCTCGTAACGAAATTCTTTTTAATACAGAAAGCGGATTATAATCTTGTATGCCTGCAACTCTTCTGAACTTTTCTTCTTTATAGAAATTTTTAGATTCAAAGAATGATTCTCTTTGAAACTTGCCTAATATCATTCCCATTTCTATTACAGGCTTATCAATTAGCCATTGCATTCTTTCTACTTCATATGTCATTTTATGATATGAATCGTAAAAAGCTGCATTACCTATACCCTCATCTTTTCTCAATAATACTAACTGTCTCTTTGTTGCATTAAATCGAAACTCCACACCTGGGTGATAAATAGAATCTTTTTGTAAGTAAATAGATACTTCAGCCGGGTAAGAGCTGATCTCGTCTGACTGTAAGATATATGCGTTTGAATATGTTTTTAATATTGCTTGTCCGTTCGAATAAATAACTATACTCGCCTTTTCTTCATCTGTACCTATACCATACAACTTACTCCCCGCCATACTGAATCCGCCTTTATAATCAACATTCTGGAAGAAATTTTTTATCTCGTATTTTTTCTGATAGGAGTCAAACTTAGGGTAGGTTGCATTCTCAATTTTATTATTAGTAGACATTCGATCTTCAAGTCTACCGATCAACGCGGTACTAAATAATTTTGTATGAAAAAACGAAACACTATCTGCTGAAAAATCTGCTTTACTACAATCTATTCTATATGACTTTAGCTTCGCATAAACCACTGTTGTATCTAAACCACCTCGCGACCAATTAACAGTACCACCTTTTGCTCTCCAAGTGTTTTTCAAGGGAAAGTAAATACCTTCTGTATTGTACACCACCGACCTATCTCCTCTTGCTGTACCAATAATATCAGTACTTCCAGAGATTTTTACTACCGGCACACTATCCATCAGCAATTGGTAATTATCATTCGTAAACACCCATTTAGTGTTCTTAGATTCAAATAAAACATTACCTGTAAAGAAGTAAGAACTGAAATTTAAAAACTGTGCAGCCTCTCGATTTTTCTTTTTTAGTAACGCCTCTAAAATATTTTGTGTATTGGTAAAATTCTCTGATGCTTTGTTGCTTTTAGAAATATCGATCAATGTTTTCAGATAATCACGATATTCTTGATCGGCCTTCATTTTACGATCTGCCATTTTATTTGCAATAGCAACAATCTTAATTTTTTGATCGGTATCAAATGCTCCTTGTTTCCATACTTTTTCAAAAGCATTTAATGTTTTATTGCTCTCTTCATCTGCCTTGGTATCTCTGAAATAAGCATTCATCTCTGGTATAAATTTTTCTACATCAGAGCTAAAGCCTTTAGGTTGAGCAAAGGAATTATTAGTTAAAATAAAAATAAGTACTACTGAGAAACTTAGTATTCTTAATAACTTCATCAAATATCTTGATTATTTATTCTTTATAAACGTTGCTACTACCCAATTATTCTTTGATTGGTAGCTAATCATTGCCATACCATTTTTCATAGCCGATTCTTGAATCATACTCAAATCTTCCATATAAAAACCACTGAACAATATTAATCCGCCTTCTCTCAACGAAGTTCCATATGCCGCCATATCATTCAATAATATATTACGATTGATATTCGCTAGTATAATGTCGAAATGTTTGCCTGCTAATAAACTCGCATCTCCACATAAAATTATAGCATCATTCATTCCGTTTAAGTCCGCATTTTCTTTCGTGCTTTCTGCAGCTATCTCTTCAATATCTATAGCAGTAATCTTTGAGGCTTCTTTTAAATGCGCTAGTATGGCCAAAATACCCGTACCACATCCCATGTCTAATACTTCTTTCGCTTTGAAATCTATTCCTAACATCACCTCAGCCATCTGAAAGGTAGTTTCATGATGCCCTGTACCAAATGCCATCTTCGGATGAATTTTTATACTGTAGGGTAAGTTTTTCTTCTCATGAAAATCAGCATAGATATATAATTTATCTGCAATGTTTATCGGATGAAAACTACTCTCCCATACTTCATTCCAGTTTTTATAAGGTATTAGATTTATCTCGTATCCGAAGGTATATTGTTCTTTATATGGCTCTAATACTACTTTTACTTTATGTTCATCAAACAATGTCGAAGAAACATATGCTCTAAATCCTAATTCATTTTTATCAAATGAATCAAATCCGATTTCTGCCAAATCATTCATTAATAAATCAGCTAAATAATCTTCAGCAGAAACGATGGTAAAAACCAATTCGTAATAGTTACCCATCTTATAAAATATTATTGAATGCGATTATGATGTCAGTAAAATCTCTGGACTTTAATGAGGCTCCACCTATTAATCCGCCGTCAATATCTTTTTGTGAAAATAATGTTGCTGCGTTCGAAGGGTTACAACTGCCACCGTATAAAATACTCGTTCCTTCAGCGATTGCTGATCCGTATTGATCAACTAATACACTACGAATAAATGCATGCATTTCTTGTGCTTGCTCAGCACTTGCAGTTTTGCCTGTACCTATTGCCCAAACTGGCTCATAAGCCAATACAATATTTTTAAATTGATCAGCTGTTAAATGAAATAAAGATTTTTCAATTTGTGATTTTACAATCTCAAAATGCTTTTCTGACTCTCGCTCTTCAAGTAATTCACCAAAACAAAATATCGGAATTAAATTTTCTGACAATGCAGCATCTACTTTCTTCGCTAATAATTGTTCGTCTTCTTTGAAATAAGCTCTTCGCTCTGAATGTCCGATGATGACATACTTAACTCCTACCGAACTCAACATATTTACTGATACTTCTCCTGTATATGCACCTGACTTTTCTTGGTGACAATTTTGTGCACCAACAAAGCAATTAGCTTCTACGTTTACCAACTTAGCTACAGAATTTAAATGTATATAAGGTGTACAGAAGATAGTCGTGACTTCTTTATGTAATTCATCTTTTACCATATATAAGGCCTCAGAAATTAATTCTAAACCTTCGTGATAATTTTTATTCATCTTCCAATTACCTGCAACAATTTTTTTTCTACTCATAATTCTTTCTATACTCTTTTGTTAATTCG
This sequence comes from bacterium, assembly GCA_046305595.1. Taxonomy (GTDB): domain Bacteria; phylum Bacteroidota; class Bacteroidia; order Sphingobacteriales; family Sphingobacteriaceae; genus JAEYZM01. The sequence goes on along the minus strand of JBKCCA010000016.1, from coordinate 4,235 downwards.
AATACATTTAATAAAATATCTTTTTCGACCTGATTAAAATCTAAGCCTCTTCTTTCATAAACTTTTGATGCTACTTCGAATGCTTTATTGATAGCAAACTCTTCCATACCTTGTGCACCACCCCATGAAAAATCTGGTATGAAATTTCTCGGGAAACCTGATCCGAAAACATTGCTTGCAACCCCAACCACTGTACCTGTATTGAACATGGTGTTAATACCACACTTCGCATGGTCACCCATCATCAAGCCACAAAACTGCAAGCCGGTTTTCTTAAAATTATTACTTGCATACGACCATAACTTCACCTCTGCGTAATTATTTTTCAAATTAGAGTTATTGCTATCAGCACCTATATTGCACCACTCACCAATCACAGCATTACCCAAAAATCCGTCGTGTGCTTTATTTGAAAATCCGAAGATCACCACATTGTTTAATTCACCACCTACTTTTGAATACGGACCTATAGTGGTAGCACCATATATTTTAGTGCCCATTTTTGTTTGCGAATGTTCACCTAAGTAAAAGGGGCCTCTGATCATACTACCTTCCATGACCTCAGCATCTTTGGCGATGTATATGGGTCCGGTACTTACATTCAATATTGCAGCATTAACGATTGCTCCTTCTTCAATAAATAGATGTTGTTCATCACCTATCAAAGTATTGCTACTATTAAACTTTAAAGATCTTTTGTTGCGAGTTAATAGTTCAAAATCTTCTCTTAACTCTTGATCATTCAAACTGAAAATTTGATGAGGAGCTGATATATATGATTTCTCTGTACTAATTTGTTCATCGTTACATTGATCATCAAAATTCACACTACGTTTCATCATCAAAATATTATTGCTCGATAGCGATTGCCCTTTTTCTAAAAATTGCAATTTCACCAAGAGCTCAGCATTAGGTAGTAATGCAGCATTTATCCAGATGTTATCATCCGAAGTTATTAATGGAAATTTTGTTTGTAAGTAATCGCGAGTGAAATATGATAGGGTGGCATCAGGTAAATAATGCTTCCATTTCTCTTGAATACTGAGAATTCCGATGCGTATTTCAGCAACCGGGCGAGTGAAGCTGAATGGTTGCAAGTTCAGCTTATTCTGATCATCAAATAAAATTATGTTCATACAACAAATGTAAAATAAAAAAGTCCCGATACAATCGAGACTTTTCACCAAAACATAAATATATGATTCTAAATTATTTCTTCGCGTAACGAGTTTTGAACTTATCGATACGACCTGCTGTATCAACCAATTTCAATTTACCAGTATAAAACGGGTGAGACTTGTGAGAAATCTCTAATTTCACTAGAGGGTATTCATTACCATCTTCCCAAACAATTGTATCTTTTGTATCAATTGCTGACTTTGTCATAAATGCGTAATCGCATGATAAGTCTTTAAAAACGACTAATCTATAAGTTTTTGGATGTATTTCTGCTTTCATCTTCTCTAAAAATTCGGATTGCAAATGTAGCTAAGCTTTGTATTAAATGCAAATCAATTTTAATTTTTCTTTATTTAATTTCTTGGCAAAGCTCTATTAATACCCCATTTGCTGACTTCGGGTGAACAAAACAAACTAATTTATTGTCGGCTCCTTTCTTCGGATGTTCATTTAAAAGTATGAAACCTTCATTTTTTAAGCGTTCCATCTCTGCTAGAATGTCTTCGACATCAAAAGCGATGTGATGTATGCCCTCGCCCTTCTTTTCGATGAATTTAGCAATTGCACTATTTTCGTTGGTCGCCTCTAAAAGCTCAATTTTATTCTCTCCGAGCTGAAAAAACTCAGTTACAACACCCTCTGATTCAACTATTTCACGTTTATAAGCTGCTTTACCAAACAATTTACTAAAGATATCTGTTGAGTTTTCGATGTTTTTAACGGCAATACCAATGTGCTCTATCTTATTAAACATATGTTAGAATTTGTGCCAAAAATATCAAAAAAAATAGCTTGAATTTAAAAGTGATAACTATATTTGCATATTATTTATATAAAGTCTAAATAAACACAATGAACATACCTATCTATCTCGACAATAATGCCACTACACCCATGGATCCGAGAGTGTTGGACGCTATGCTACCTTATTTTGTTGATAAATTCGGTAATGCAGCCAGCAGAAATCACCCTTTTGGATGGGTAGCTGAAGAGGCAGTTGACTATGCCAGAGAGCAAATTGCTCAATTAATTGGCTGTAATGAAAAAGAAATAATTTTCACTTCAGGTGCTACTGAGTCAAATAACCTTGCTATTAAAGGGGTATTTGAGATGTATCAGTCAAAAGGTAATCATGTGATTACATTAACTACTGAGCACAAAGCAGTATTAGATACTTGTCACCACATTGAAAAAATGGGTGCTGAGGTTACATACTTAGATGTAGAGGCAGACGGATTAGTAGATTTAGCGAAGTTAGAAGCTGCTATTAAGCCGAATACTATTTTAATATCAATCATGTACGGTAACAATGAAATCGGGGTTATACAACCTATGAAAAAGATTTCAGAGATTGCTAGAAAGCATGGAGCATTATTACATACAGACGCTACACAAGCAGTAGGTAAAGTACCTGTAAATGTTGATACTGATGGTATTGATTTAATGTCATTCACCGCACATAAAATGTACGGTCCGAAGGGTGTTGGAGCCCTTTACGTACGTCGTAAAAACCCAAGAGTTAAAGTAACAGCACAGATGGATGGTGGCGGACATGAGCGTGGAATGCGTTCAGGTACCTTAAACGTACCAGGTATTGTCGGATTGGGTAAGGCATGTGAATTAGCGAGATTAGAAATGGACCAAGATGCAAAGCGTTTATCAGCACTACGTGATAAATTAGAAAATGCATTGAGTCAATTAGAAGAGTCATATGTGAACGGTAATAAAGAAAGCCGTTTACCACATACAACTAATATTTCATTTAAGTATGTAGAAGGCGAAGGCTTAATGATGGCTATGAAAGATTTAGCAGTATCATCTGGCTCAGCGTGTACATCCGCATCATTAGAACCTTCATATGTATTGAAGAGTTTAGGATTAAATGATGATTTAGCGCATTCATCTATACGTTTCGGCTTAGGTAGGTTTACTACTGACGAAGAGGTAGATTATGCAATAGAAGTAACAAGAAACGCAGTCAACAAATTAAGAGAAATGTCACCACTTTGGGAAATGTTCAAAGAAGGTATAGATCTTGATTCGGTTGAGTGGGCAGAACATTAATAAGTATTCCGTAGTCAGTATTCCGTAGTCCGAATCAAGTTCGGAATCGGAATACTGAATACGGAATACTGAATACAAATTATGCACCCAATAAAATTTAAAAATATAATAACATGGCATATTCAGAAAAAGTAATAGACCACTACAATAACCCAAGAAATGTGGGTACTCTTGATAAGAGTAGTAATTCTGTTGGTACCGGCTTAGTTGGTGCTCCAGAATGTGGCGACGTAATGCGCCTACAAATAGAAGTTGATGAAAACAATGTTATCAAAGATGCTAAGTTCAAAACATTTGGATGTGGCTCAGCAATCGCTTCTTCATCTTTAGCTACAGAATGGTTAAAGGGAAAGTCAATTGATGATGCAATGAAAATTGATAACATGGATATCGTTGAAGAATTAGCATTACCTCCAGTGAAAATTCATTGTTCGGTATTAGCTGAAGACGCAATTAAAGCTGCGATTAACGATTTTCGTGTAAAAAACGGATTAGCTCCTATTGAAACAGAAAAATCACATCATTAATTAGATTATGTCTATCACAATTACAGATAAAGCAAAAGCTAAAATTGATACACTAAAACAAAGTGCTAATCTTGACGAGAGTTATTTTTTAAGAGTAGCAGTTGAAGGTGGTGGCTGTTCTGGTTTATCATACAAATTAGACTTTGACAATGAAATAAAAACAGGCGACCAAGAGTTTGAAGACAAAGGCGAGAAAGTGGTGTTAGATATGAAAAGTTTTCTCTACTTGGCTGGAACTGAGCTTGACTTCTCAGATGGTTTAAATGGCAAGGGATTCAATTTTGTAAACCCAAATGCCTCTAGAACCTGCGGATGTGGCGAAAGTTTTTCTGTTTAATTAAGATTTTTTATAGATTAGGTCTTCTCAAAAAATGAGAAGACCTTTTTTTTGAAATAAAATATTGATATATGAAGATAACTGAAATTACTACCATTCCGCAATTACTTCGTAACGTAGTAAAATAC
>JBKCCA010000015.1:0-3879 GCA_046305595.1 bacterium | reverse complement strand
GCGAACATCATTTTGAAAAACTGTTTCATATTATTAAAATATATCTATGCAATTATAACTATTTCCGAGTATTTTTACGCACATGAAAGCCTTAATATTACTCGGTAGTAATCAATCTAATCCTAAAGAACAGCTAAAGCTTGCGAATGTTCGTATTGCAGAAATTGCTATGATAGAGAGAGCATCTGCTTTATATAAAACAGCAGCATGGGGGAAGACCGATCAAGATGATTTTTATAATCAGGCGATTATTATCGATACAAAATTAGATGCTGATGAATTAATGCTTGCATTATTAGCTATCGAAAGAAGCATGGGTAGAGAGCGATTAGAAAAGTGGTCGGCACGTATTATAGATATTGATATTATATTGATTGATGGGTTAATACATGAGTCGGAGGTATTGAGTGTACCACATCCACATATGCAGAGTAGGAGGTTTGTATTAGCACCATCCGAAGAGATAGCAGCAGAAATGATACACCCAATATATCAGAAAAATATAAAAACATTATTAGCTGAGTGCAATGATGAATTGATGGTTGAAAAAATTATGTAAATTAGTATCTTCAAAAAAAAAAGATTGTCAAATTTTGATATGAAATATCTCGAGAGTGTGTCGCAAGGCAACACTGCATTCATTATTGACATGCTTAACATTTTCATTACGAGAACTCCTGAAACATTTGATATACTAAAGAAAGCGATACAAGAGGAAGATTGGCAGTCGGTCGGATTTTACGCGCATAAGTTAAAGGCTACATATGCATACGTCGGATTAGAGGACTTGAAGAAAACGATTATAGAGATAGAGCAGAAAGCAAAGCATATTACTGATACGCATACGATTACAGAGCTTTTTGACTATTTAGAGAACATGACTAAACCAGAGATTACAGCAATAACAACATATAAACTAGAACTAGAACTAAAGCATTAATTATGAAAATATTAGTAGTTGACGATGAAGAGATGTCAATCAAATTGATTGAGATGCAATTATTGAAAGATAATCATCAAATTCTTACATCCACAGATGGTAGAGAGGCTGTTGATATTATCAAAAATGAGCAACCAGATTTAGTGATTTCTGATATCATGATGCCATTTATGTCGGGACTTGAATTACTAGAAATAATCAAAGCTGAGAACAAAAAGATTCCGGTTATATTGATTTCGGCGCTTGATGATGTAGAAGTAGTACAAACAGCCATAGGCATGGGGGCAGATGATTTTATCATTAAACCTGTAAAAATGGATGAATTAGCACTAAGAATACAACGTGTGATGGCAAATGCCACTGCGAATAATTAAAATTGTATTATTCTTGTTGTGAATGAGTTTTTTGGTGTCATTTTTGCTACTTTGAGGCAAAATACAATACATGAGAAGACTATTACTTGCAATTACATTTAGTTTAAGTTTTGTAGCTATAAAAGCTCAAAATAATTACAATCTAAGCCAATTAAGTACTCTTTCTATCGGCGATAATGGCTATGCAAACATTTGGGGCTATGCTCAAAATGGTAAAGAATATGCTTTATTGGGATGTACAGGTTCTCAAACCTTAACAGATGCTTGTGCAATCATTGATGTAACTAACTCCGCAAGTCCGGCTACTATTTTTAGAATTCCCGGACCTCAATCCACATGGAGAGAAATTAGAACCTATGGTCATTATGCTTATATAACAACTGAGGCAGCAAGTACTGATTTCGGAGTGACAATAGTAGATTTACAATATTTACCTGATAGTATAAGAACTAAACAATGGAGTGGCAATGGTGCATTTGGTAATGTGCATGCTTTACATATTGACAATGGTTATATGTATTTATACGGATCACAAAACTCATTATCATTGGGTGGTGCTTTGATTGTTAGTTTAACTGACCCATGGAATCCAACTATTGTTGGTGCCTATAACACAAGGTATATACATGACGGAACAGTATTAAATAATAAGATGTATGCAGGTGAAATTTTCAATGGAACTTTCTCAATTGTAGATGTTACAAATAAATCAGCACCTGTCGAATTAAATACTCAAATTACGCCAAGTAGTTTTACTCATAACACATGGTTGTCGAGCGATAATAAAACTTTATATACAACAGATGAGGTCGCTGATGCTTTTGTAGCTGCTTATAATGTAGAAAATACAGGAAATATTACTGAATTAGACAGATATAAAAGAGCAAATTCAGGAGGAGCAATACCTCATAATACTTATGTTTTAAATAACCCGGCGGTTACAGGTAATAACTCAGATTATGTTCATACTTCATACTATACTCAAGGGGTAACAATTGTTGATGCCACTAATCCCAATAATTTAGTTGAAGTTGCTCATTATGATACAAACCCTTTAACAGGAAGTGGTTATGAAGGTGTATGGGGAGTTTATCCTTACTTACCTTCTGGTAATTTACTAGTTTCAGATATGCAATTAGGATTGTTTGTTTTAGATCCGACGTATACCAGAGCAGCATATGTAGAAGGCGAAGTAAAAGATAAAAACACAAATTTACCTATACCGAATGCCAGCGTAAAATTATTGGCGAACGGGTTATCAAAGCAAGGAAAGTTAGATGGGACTTATAAAATCGGATATGCTTTGGCAGGTTTACATACTATCAGATATTCTGCGCCAGGTTACAAGACTATTGATGTGCCTACAAATTTTATAAATGCAACTACACTTACACAAGTAGCATTATTAGAGCCAGGCACAACAGGAATTGATGATAAAGAATTTGAAAATATAAATGTTTTCCCGAATACTTTTGTAAATCATATAAACATAGAAAATAAAAATTTACAGAAGTTCAATGCTAGTATTATTGATGTAAATGGAAGACTACTTAAGAACCTTGATATCCAAGATAATATCAACAAAATTCAATTAGATAATTTAGCTGGGGGTATCTATATTCTACAATTATCAAATCATAACTTCTCGAAACAATATAAACTTATCAAACAATAAAAATTAAATGTTTAAAAAAATAATTTTAATGGCTGGCTTTAGTGCTATGTCAATATTAGCTTCGGCACAAAGTAAAAACATCACTTTTAAATCTAGAGTAACTTACCCGGGTATGTCAAATATTTGGGGCTTTAAAGATACTACTGGTAAAGAGTATGCATTAGCTGGCGCAACTACACAATTATCAATAGTTGACGTAACTAACCCAGCAGCACCTGTAAAGAAATTTGCAGTACCTGGACCGAATTCTACTTGGAGAGAGATTAGAACACATGGTCGTTATGCATATGTAACAACTGAAGGTGGAGGTGGAGTAACCATCGTTGACTTAAGGTCTTTACCTGATACAATACGTTATAAAAATTATACAGGAGATGGTGCAGTAGCCGGATTAATTGATGCAATTCACGCTTTACATATAGACAATGGCAAGTTGTATTTATATGGAGGTAATCACCAAGGTGGTAGAGCTAAAGTATTTTCATTAGCTGACCCTTGGAACCCAGTTTATTTAGGTACAGTTTCACAACGTTATGTGCATGATGGATATGTAAGAAATGATACTTTGTATTCATGCCAGATTTATGCAGGTTTATTAGAAATTATTGATGCAAGAAATCCATTGAACCCTCAGGTGATAAACTCTCAGTTAACACCTTCTGAGTTTACGCATAATTCATGGATATCGTCAAACAGAAAAGTAATCTATACAACTGATGAAGTAGAAGGTTCATACGTAACTGCATATGATATATCTAATATGCAAGATATTAAAGAATTAGATCGTTACAGACATAATAATTCTGGTTCTATAGCGCATAATACTTATGTGTTAAATGATTCAAGTATAACAGGCTTTAATGCAGATTTCTTGTGGACATCTTATTATA
>JBKCCA010000014.1:0-1117 GCA_046305595.1 bacterium | reverse complement strand
AATTATAAAACTCAAGCGTACAAAGGACAATTAACTTGTAAATTGAAAATTTCTGTTGTTTCTACTGGTAAGTATTTAATGCCACATTTCTTAGCTGATTTCATGTCAGAACATATGGGTATAGAATTATTGATGGATGTTACCAATAAAAATAAAGTAGTAGAGAGTTTAGAAAACAATGAAGTTGATTTCGCTTTAGTTTCTATATTACCAACTACCATGAATATAGAAAGATTAGATCTACTACCAAATGAATTATACTTGGTTGGCAATACTCAAAAGAAATTCAATAAAGTAAATACCGCTAAGGAATTATTTAAAGAGTTACCAATGATTTTTAGAGAGAAGGGTTCGGGTACCAGACAAACAATGGAGAACTTTATTCAGAAAAATAATTTATTGGTATTAAAGAAAATGGAGTTGACCTCTAATGAGGCGGTGAAGCAGGCATTGTTAGCCGGACTTGGTTATTCGATAATGCCATTGATAGGTATAAGGAATGAAATTCAGAATGGGGACTTACAAATCATAAATGTAAAAGGCTTACCTATTAAAACTACATGGAGTTTAATATGGATGAAAGGTAAAAAACATTCACCCGTTGCAGCGTCATTCTTAGAATATTTGAAAAAAGAGAAATCAAACATAATTACTAAGAAATTTAGTTGGCACAAATAAGCATTATTCTATAATTATTTTTTGTGTAGCACTCTCATATGCTGTCTCAATAGTTATAAAGTAATGACCACCATCTTCTAAATTTCTTATTTTTTTAGAATAGATATTTTCACCTACTTTAAAATTGTCAAATATTTTTTCTTCAATTTTTTTCCCATCAATTCTATATATAGAAATTTTAGTTTCAGCTTCTTTAATCAGATTAAATTTTACAGTGAAGTCGCCATCTGAGGGGTTGGGGTAAACTTGCATTTTTAATGTACCAATACTTTGCTTATTCAAATGATCGATTCCTACTGAATTGTTTTTGACTACATATACTTTAAAGATCTGATTGCTTGCAATACTTTGAGTGCCGTTATTCGTAAAGAATATATTTGCAGCAGTGCTACTTATTCCTCCAAATATATAACCAACGAAGTTTGTATCTGTATTAAAT
>JBKCCA010000013.1:0-7797 GCA_046305595.1 bacterium | reverse complement strand
CTTTTAATGTTCATGGCGCATGAATATGATTTAAATATAATAATGTAAGAAGTATTAATTTTGTTTGATTTATCAACAGAAGTTAAAAGCCTAAGAGAGGCTTCTGTTGAGCGCGAGTTAAGCGTATATACACTTCATTTTTTGCCAATACATAGATGTCACCATCCTTATCTTTGAATCGTACTTCATGAGTATGTGAATATCGACCGTGTAATGTTAGTTGCTTTTCAGCTTCTTGAATTTCTTCTTCAGTGATCACGAAGTCTAAAAATAAATCTTGATTTGCAGGGCGCATGTATTGAATTTCAGCAGACTTTAACCAAGTCTGCACTTTCATACCTCTACGCTCGAGAATTTGCCAATAGAGTATAGCAAAAAATGGATCTTGTGCACTAAACAATGAGCCTCCAAATATCGTACCGTTAAGGTTTCTATTGAAAATTGACTTTTTTAATTTAACCCTACACGAATGAAAATCTTTGCCGAATGAAAGTATTCTAATTCTATTAAAAATGAAAGGAGGGTAGGCATTCATAAGCCATTTACCCATGCGTTCAGAAAAAATCATTTATAATGGTAAGCACATATTTTCTAAAATACTGCTGTAATCTTCTTCCTTCATTGCATAAACCCTGCCCGACACTTTATTCAATTTTAGATTTTCTAAAATTTTAGATTTATCATTTACCGGGATGTTCAATTCTTGTAATCGTATTGGTGTATTGATAGATTTGTAGAACTCTTCAAGCTTTAGAATAAACATTTTTGCTTGATGCTCTTCTGAGCCTTCGTGTACATCAAAAACCATCTTACCTAAGAATGCTAATTGAGATTGAAATTTTTCTGAAAAATGTTTTAGCCAAGCGGGGAACACAACTGATAATCCTGCTCCATGTGCCACATCATACATAACACTTAATGAGTGTTCAAATACATGAGATCCCCAATCGCCATAGCCTTTTCCATTTACCAATGATCCGTTTAATGCATTTGTAGCTAACCACATTACATTTGCGCGTGCATCATAATCTTCTGGGTTTTCTAATACTTTGGTACCATAAATGGTTGCTAATTTTATAATACTAGCTATATAATAATCTGATAGAGGTGCATTACCCTTACCAAAGTATATTTCTAAACAATGTGAAATTAAATCTGCTATACCATAAGCAGTATAATCTTTTGGTACGCTAAATGTCAATTCAGGATCTAATATTGAAACTTTCGGAAAGAGAACAGGAGCAGAGTAGCCCTTTTTCATACCACCCACAGTATCTTGTATAACTGTCGATGAATTCATTTCAGTACCAGTAGCTGCCAATGTTAACACATTAATCATCGGTAATGCTTTCTCTGGTCTGGGTACTGTTTGATTGTAAAATTCCCATACACTGTGCTCCACATAATACCCCATAGCTACTGCTTTTGCAGTATCAATTACTGATCCACCTCCAACAGCTACGATCATATCTACATTGTGCTCTTTAGCTAATGCAACTGCAGCATCAGCATCTTCAAAAGTCGGATTTGATTTTATACCTTCATAAGTTACAGATCTGATATCAGACATGTTTAAGTTTGATATCACTCTTGCATATAATCCATTACGTTTAACAGATCCCTTACCAATTAATACTAATGCTTTTTTTCCAAAGTTTTTACATTCAACACCAACTTTTTCAACTTCGTTTTTGCCGAAAATAATTTTAGTAGGGTTATGATAAATGAAGTTCTCCATTGAGGTCTTTTTGTTTATACTTAATACAATTTTGAACTATAAATTGTTTGATTACTTCCTTACAGGTACAAAGTAATCATTACTATAATCCATATAACCCATTGATAATAATAAGGTATCACCAATGAATTCTACATAAGCAGGGTATGAGTTTTCTAAAACTATCACTAAGGCTGAATCACCTGAAGCATACTGAGTATCGTTGATACCTTTTCTTAATTCATAATTGCCAGATGATTTTAATGTATCATTTTTGTACCATTCAAATTTGTTATCTTCAGTAATAACTAATTTCTGAGTACAATTACATTGTTTTTCATCTATCCACACACTAGTTCTACCACAACAAAAGGTCTTTACCCATTGCCATTCTCCTACAACTGCTGCTTTATTTTCTTCACTTGAACATCCACCTTTAGCTGAAATAATAAAAACGCTTATTGTTATTAATATAAGTAACTTGATAGCTTTCATGTGAACTAAACTACAAAATATATTTTGTGTTTTTATGAATTGAGATATCTTTATTGATATGTTTATAACAAAAGATAAAAAACTACGCAACTTAGTAATCATCGCCGCACTAGGCTACTTTGTAGATATATATGATCTTGTATTATTTAGTATCGTAAGAGTGAAAAGTTTAATGTCTCTGAATGTCAATGAATCAGAGCTCCTAGAGAAAGGTATACTTCTCATTAACTCTCAAATGATTGGTATGTTGGTTGGTGGAATTTTATGGGGAATTTTAGGTGATAAGCGTGGAAGAGTTTCTGTTTTATTCGGATCTATATTTTTATACTCTGCAGCCAATATTGCCAATGCATTTGTGACAAGTGTTGATGCTTATGTGGTGATAAGGTTTATAGCTGGGGTCGGACTTGCAGGAGAATTAGGGGCGGGGATTACCTTGGTTTCGGAAACCATGTCGAAAGAAAATAGAGGTTGGGGAACTATGATTGTGGCGACAGTCGGATTGCTTGGAGCAGTAGTTGCAGCATTAGTGGGTGATTATTGGTCGTGGCAAACAGCCTATTTAATAGGAGGTGGCTTAGGTCTAATGCTTTTACTTTTACGTATCGGTGTCTATGAATCAGGTATGTTCGAATCTCTTAAAGAACACGCTGTTAAGAAAGGTGATATTAAGTTATTGTTCAAAAAAAGAAGTACGTTTTTGACTTATTTGTATTGTATTTTACTCGGACTTCCAGTGTGGTTTGTTGTTGGTATACCCGTTACTTTTAGTCCAGAATTCGGCAAAGCTTTTCAAACCCTAGAACCACTCACAGCAGGTAAAGCAATTTTATTTTCTTATGTGGGCTTAGCTATCGGTGATCTATTAAGCGGTATTCTAAGTCAAGTTTTAAAGTCCAGAAAAAAGGTTCTCATAGCTTTCATTTTAATGAGTTTAATAAGTGTCATCTACAGTTTATATTCAGGTGTACAAACAGCGAATGAATGGTATTTTGCTTGTGTTTTAATGGGTACTTCGGTTGGATTCTGGGCTTTATTTGTAACAGTCGCATCAGAACAATTTGGTACAAACATAAGAGCAACAGTTACGACTACAGTACCTAATTTTGTTAGGGGAGCGGTGGTACCAATTACACTCGGATTTAATTTTTTAAAAGATGACTTTGGAATTATAAATTCAGCATTTATAGTTGGAATTATTTGCATAGGTTTGGCCTTATTTTCGGCCATACGTTTGAAAGAAACATTTGGCAAAGATTTGAATTATACTGAGCAATGATTAACAAAGAAGAGATAAGCGAATGGTTTAAAGTTTTACAAGATCAAATTTGTAATGCTATTGAAAATGCTGATGCTAAAGGTAAATTTCAAGAAGAAATTTGGCAACATAATGAGCAAGGTGGTGGTAGAACTCGCATACTTCAGCAAGGTAATATTTTAGAAAAAGCAGGTGTAAATTTTTCAGGTGTCGGTGGACAGTTAAATCAAAATATTTTATCAGCATTAAAACTAAAAGAGGCAGATTTTTTTGCTACAGGTGTATCTATCGTTATGCATCCGGTAAGTCCGATGGTACCCATCATTCACATGAACGTTCGATATTTCGAAACTCCTGAAGAATATTGGTTTGGTGGCGGTATAGATTTGACTCCACATTATATTAATTCGGATGATGCTAAATTTTTTCATTCATCACTAAAAAAAGTATGTGATGCAACTGATTTAAGCTACTATCCGAAGTTTAAAACCTGGGCTGATGATTATTTCTATAATAAGCATAGAAATGAGACTCGTGGCATTGGAGGCATATTCTTTGATCGATTAAACGAGCAAAGAGAAGGCAAATCGAAAGAAGAGTTGTTTAAGTTTGTACAATCAGTCGGGGAGTTGTTTCCGAAGATTTATACCCATTTGATATTGAAGAATGCTGATGTAGCTTACGACGATCAACATAAGAGATTTCAATCACTCAGAAGAGGTCGATATGTAGAGTTTAATTTAGTCTATGACAAGGGAACCAAATTCGGTTTCGAGACATCCGGAAGAACAGAATCTATACTGATGAGTATGCCACCAATAGCTGCATGGGAATATCAGTATCAGGCAATTACAGGTTCAGAAGAAGAGAAGACTTTAAGTCTCTTGAAAAAGGGCATAAATTGGGTCTAAAAACTTGTTCTTAACTTTTCCACAATCACATCTAAAAGCAAGTATTTTGTTACCTTTACGAGGTTATAAACATTAATAAAGAGATGGCTGAAAACGATAGAATAATTCCAATAAATATTGAAGAGGAAATGAAGGCTGCATACATCGATTATTCGATGTCAGTAATTGTTTCGCGTGCGTTACCTGATGTGAGAGACGGATTAAAGCCGGTGCACAGAAGAGTTTTATACGGAATGTTAGATTTAGGGGTTACCAGTGGTAAACCTTTTAAGAAATCTGCCAGAATTGTCGGGGAGGTATTAGGTAAGTATCACCCACATGGTGACTCTTCAGTTTATGATACCATGGTACGTATGGCCCAAGATTGGTCATTGAGATATCCGATGGTCGACGGACAAGGAAACTTTGGTTCGGTGGATGGTGACTCACCAGCAGCGATGCGTTATACGGAAGCAAGATTGCAAAAGATTGCTGAAGAGATGTTAGCTGACATCAACAAAAATACAGTTGATTTTCAATTAAACTTCGACGACTCATTAGAGGAGCCGACAGTATTACCTGCAAAAATTCCGAATTTACTAGTAAATGGTAGTTCAGGTATCGCTGTAGGTATGGCCACAAACATGGCACCACATAATTTGCGTGAAGTAATAGATGCTACAACTGCATATATCGAGAATCGTGATATTCAGATTGATGAGTTGATGAAGTTTGTTAAAGCGCCAGATTTCCCTACAGGTGGTATAATCTATGGGTATGATGGAGTTAAAGAGGCTTATCACACAGGTCGTGGTAGAGTGGTAATGCGTGCGACGGCTGAGATCGAGACATACGGACATGATAGGGAGAGAATCATTGTAACAGAAATTCCTTACCAGGTAAATAAAGCTAACATGATTGAGCGTACAGCTGAATTGGTTAACGAGAAAAAATTAGAAGGTATTTCAGACATCAGAGACGAATCAGACCGTGATGGTATGCGTGTTGTTTACGAAATTAAACGTGATGCAAACGCAGGTGTAGTATTAAACAATTTATTTAAGTATACAGCTTTACAGACTTCATTTTCAATCAATAACATCGCCTTAGTAAAAGGTAGACCGATGATGTTGAACTTGAAAGATATGATCGTTCATTTCGTTGATCACCGTCACGAAGTGATTGTTCGTAGAACTAAGTTCGAACTTGATGAAGCTGAAAAAAGAGCACATATATTACAGGGATTATTAATTGCATTAGATCATTTAGATGAGGTAATTGCATTAATTAGAAACTCTAAGACGCCAGAAGAAGCTCGTGAAGGCTTAATGGAGAAATTCGGACTTTCAGAGATACAGGCGAGAGCGATATTGGAGATGCGTTTAAGGGTATTAACCGGACTTGAGCGTGATAAGATAAAGGCTGAATACGAAGAGTTAATGGCATTAATTGAGCGTTTGAAGGCTATTTTAGCTGATGAAGGCATCAGAATGCAAATTATCAAAGATGAGTTGATTGAGATGAGAGAGAAATACGGTGATGATCGTCGTTCAGAGATAGTTTATGCAGGTGGTGAGTTCAGAATGGAAGATATGATTGAAAATGAAGAGGTGGTAATTACCGTTTCTCATGCTGGTTATATCAAGAGAACTGCATTATCAGAATATAGAGTTCAAGGTCGTGGTGGTAAAGGTTCTATAGGTAGTAATTCTAGAGATGAAGACTTTATAGAGCACTTATTTATAGCTTCGACACATAATCATATGTTGTTCTTCACTGAAGCTGGTAGATGTTACTGGTTGAAGGTTTACGAAATACCAGAAGGTACTAGAACTTCTAAAGGAAGAGCAATTCAAAACTTAATCAATATTACTAAAGAAGATAAAGTAAAATCTATCTTAAACGTACAAAACCTTGTAGATGAGGAGTATTTGACTAATAATTACGTCATAATGTGTACTAAGAATGGTACCATTAAGAAGACTTTATTAGATGCATATTCAAATCCGAGAGTTACTGGTATTAACGCCATCAACATTAATGAGGGTGATCAATTACTAGAGGTATTATTGACCAACGGTACATCCGAAATAGTAATGGCCTTGAAATCAGGTAGAGCAATTCGCTTCAACGAAAGTACAGTTCGTCCGATGGGTAGAACAGCAACTGGGGTTAGAGGTGTTACATTAGCTGATGCTAAAGATGAAGTTGTAGGTATGATCGCTGTTAATAGTCCGGATGTTACTATTCTAGTAGTTTCTGAAAAAGGATACGGTAAACGTACTGATATTGAGGATTATAGAGTAACTAACAGAGGTGGTAAAGGGGTTAAGACGATACAGGTGACTGATAAAACCGGACAATTGATAGGCATAAAAGACGTTAATGATGAAGATCATTTGATGATTATTAATAAATCTGGATTAACGATTAGAATGGCAGTTTCTGACTTAAGAGTTATGGGCAGAGCCACTCAAGGTGTTCGATTAATTAAGTTAAATGATGAGGATGAAATCGCTTCAATAGCTAAAATTAAAGACGTGAAAGAAGATGATATCCCTTCGGATGATTCTATAGAAAACACTTTAGGTGATAATACAGAAGATACTAATAGTCAAGAAGATAACAATACAGATATAAACGAATAATTTAATATAGATATGAAAAAATTAGGACTGTTCATATTTGCTTTAGGCATAGGTTCTACAACATTAGCTCAAAATGCTGAGGTAGTAAACGCATACAATTATTTGAAATTTAAAGAGCTTGATAAAGCTAAAGTTTCAATTGACAAAGCAATTACTGACGTAAAAACAGGTGTAAGTGCCAAAACTTGGTACTACAGGGGATTAATCTATCAAGAGATTACTGAAAGTCCGGATGCTAACGTACAAGCATTTGACCCTGAATCATTAGATAAATCATTAGAGTCTTTTACTAAATCAATTGAGCTAGATATAAAGAAGATGTATGTTGATGATATTAAAAAACGTATTCCTTTTCTATTAAATAGATACGTTAATAATGGAATTAATGCATATAAAGCAAAGGATTATTTATCAGCTGCATCTAATTTTGAACGTTCATTTAATTCTAATGAGAAGATATTCAATAAGTTAGATACATCATTATTATATAATATTGCTATTTCAGCACAGTTAGGTGGAATGAAAGATAAGCAGAAATCATCTTTAGCTCGTTTAATTGAACTTAAATATCCAGAGCCTGAGATTTACAGATCGATGGCTGGATTGTATTTAGCTGATAAAGATACAGTTAAAGGTATGGAATATATCACTTTAGGTAGAGCTGCATATCCAGCTTATAACTCATTAATGATCGATGAGTTAAATATTTATATAGCTAAAGGTCAAACTAAGCAAATGATTGAGAAAATGGTTGCTGCTACAGAAGCTGATCCGAAGAACAAGACATTG
>JBKCCA010000012.1:0-2989 GCA_046305595.1 bacterium | reverse complement strand
TTAAAAAATGAAAAAAATGAAGTGACCGACTTTGTATGGCAAACTATAAATCCTGCTGCTGAGAGGTTATCTGTCGTCAACAAAGATGAGATCTTAGGTAAAACTCTATTGACTGCTATACCCAATACCGAAGATTTATTTGAGAGGTATAAAAAAGTATATGAAACTGGCATCTCCACTTCATTTGAAAGGTATGTTGCAAGAACAAATAAATACTTTCACATCATTGCTACAAAATTAAATGATGGTATAGCAATCACATTTGATGACATAACAGAGTTAAAACGCGGACAAGAAGCTATATTGAATTCACAGAAAATTCAAGCAACACATAAGTTCGCTAGAGTGATTACCCATGAAATAAAAAATCCGCTTACTAATATTTCTTTAGCTGTAGAACAATTAAGATTAGAAGAAAATTTCCCTGATAGCTTACAAATGTATTTAGAAATACTATCTAGAAATTCAGGTAGAATAAATCAATTAATTACAGATGTGATGAATGCATCTAAAATGACTGATTTGCAATTAAGCACTATATCCAGTCAAGATTTAATAAACGAAAGCATATTATTAATAAATGATAGAATTCAGCTCGAAAACATTAAAGTTAATTTCAATAAAATTGAGAGAGTTGACCTGAGACTAGATGTGGCTAAAATGAAAATTGCTCTATTGAACATATTATTAAATGCAGTAGAGGCTATGAGCCAGAAAGCCGGAATTTTAACAATTAATGCTTATAAAAATATCAATCAATATATTATAGAAATTTCTGATAATGGTGTTGGAATGAGCGATGATCAGTTAAATAACTTATTCGAACCATTCTTTACGAGTAAATCAAAAGGTTTTGGTATCGGACTTACCGCTAGTCAAACCATCATATTTAACCATGGTGGCAATATCGATGTAAGATCAGAGACAAATGTCGGTACAACATTTATCATTAACCTACCCATTTAAATTGGCCCGATATATGTGTAGATATATATGACCTTATATCTACCAAAGGAGTAAAAAACCTATCCAGTTGTTCTGTATAGGTTTTTTTGATTATTGCCCAGCTTATTATTTAATTTCCACGAGTATTCAATTCAACAAGTTGGGGAATTTATTGCATATTCATTTTGCATAGTATGCACAATTAATTGCTTAATACCCTAAAAACAATCAATTCTGGGAAAAAATAATAGTTGGCCCGACTTTTTCTATAGAAATAGTACATGACTAGAAACATTTTCATATTAATCGCAATTATGTTCATCACTGTATGGGCTTTTACATTCTATAAATATGAAATAGGATCTTTAGCTCATGTCTTGCTAATTTTTGCAAGCATTAGTTTATTAATTAGTGGGTTATATAGTAAAAAACTATCATAAAATCTTTCTATAGTTTAGTTTATTTTAGTTTATGCAGAGAGTGGGTAACTCTGCAACAGAAATAACCGGGGCGCCCGCCTCGGTTTTTCTTTTTTTTGATATAGGCTTGTTATATTTAAGAAAAAATACAAAATGTCGATATATACCCTGAAGCAACAAAGAAATATCATTCTAATCATTATCATACTCTTAGGCCTTTTTCTAAGTTATATGCTTAAAGATATTTTTACAGCAGGCTTAGGAGCGATTATACTCTACACCTTATTACGCAATTATTTTATCCGCTTAATCGACTATAGAAAATGGAAACGCCCAGTTGCTGCTTTATTCATCATAGTCATCTCTTTTTTGGTGATCATTCTACCCTTTCTCGGACTTAGTTTAATGGTTGTAGATAAGATCAGCTATTACAGTAATAATTTAAACGAAATACAAAACATTATAAATCATTTCGCAACTGCTTTAAACATTGACATCGAACATTCTGAAACCTTTACATCAATGATTAAAAATTTAGAATCTTGGGTTCTAGGTTCATTCCCTTCTGTTGTTAATGGTTTATTGAATGTATTCTTATTGATATCTGTTATGTATTTCATCTTATATTTCATGTTTACTGAATATGAAATATTTGAATCATCATTAATGAAATACTTACCTTTTAAAGAAAGTAATTCATTATTGTTAGCAGAAGAAATGCAAAAGATTACGCAGTCGAATGTAATCGGACAAGGTATAATCGCATTAGCACAAGG
The DNA here is from genome assembly GCA_046305595.1 of bacterium. Classification (GTDB taxonomy): domain Bacteria; phylum Bacteroidota; class Bacteroidia; order Sphingobacteriales; family Sphingobacteriaceae; genus JAEYZM01. Next base: position 849 of record JBKCCA010000012.1, on the reverse strand, counting down.
AACATGTGTAGGATTAGGTTTCTGGATATTCGGAATACCAGATCCATTTTTTTGGGGAGTACTAGCCACTTTACTTAGTTTCGTTCCAATAGTAGGCTCTGCTATGGTATTTGTACCTGCTGGAATTATAGAAATTAGCTATGATAATCTATATAGTGGCCTTGGAATAATTATCTGGGGTGCTGTAATTGTTGCAAACATAGATAATGTATTAAGATTAATCATCAATAAAAAAATTGCTAACATCCACCCTCTTGTTTCAATCATCGGTGTAATAATAGGCTTACCAGTATTCGGGATGTTAGGTTTAGTATTCGGTCCATTGCTAATTTCATTTTTCTTACTACTTGTGAAAATTTATGAAAATAAAATGGGAGTAAGGCCTGACCTAATTTCAGAAAAAGCTAATATAGAAGATGATTCGACTGAAAATAATTAATTTATTTCTAGTTTTTTTTATCACTTCTGCTTTACAATCAAAGGCAAGCAATTCTCATGTTCAAGAAATTGATAGTACAAAATCAAAAAATCAAAAAATAGATAGCGTCTTAAGAAGATTTGCTGATAGTACTAAAGTAGGTTACTGGATCTATAAAAATTTATACGAACAACCCACTAAAGATGATGGTGAAATTGCCAGAATTTACTCAGGAAATAACAAAGATAACCTCTATCGTTTTCATGGTAAAATTATAAGAAGTATATATATAAAACAACTCGATCCCTTTGGTACCGATGTCAATGATACACTTATAAAAAGATATGGCTCTGTCGAAAATATAGGTAATAGAATTAACATCAGTTCTAGAGAAGGAAATATTCGAAATCAACTTTTATTTAAAAAAGGTG
>JBKCCA010000011.1:0-3405 GCA_046305595.1 bacterium | reverse complement strand
CTCCTGAGGTTTACCGAAATGTGTATCACTACACAAGTCCGTGAGCTCTTACCTCACGTTTTCACCCTTACCATTTGCATGGCGGTATATTCTCTGTGGCACTTTCTGTCTTCATTGCTGAAGCCTTCTTGTTAAGAAGCAAGATGCTCTGTGTTGCCCGGACTTTCCTCTTTGCGCTAGGCAAAGCGATAGACGAATTTGCGTTACAAATGTAGGAATTATTTTAAGATTACTTCGGTAGCTCCGTAGCCGAATTTTTCTTTACGGGCATCTTTAAAAGTTTTTACATGCGGATGTTTGCCCAATTGTTTGTGTATCTCGTTGCGTAAAGTACCATTGCCTACACCATGTATGAATATAATATTTGCATAATGATGTGCTATGGCAGCCTCTAAACTTCTGCGAAATGTTTCTAATTGTAATCTTAACATTTCATCGGGTTTCATCGTAGGGAAGTTCTCTGTAATTTCTTCAATATGTAAATCTACTTCTCGAGAAGGCATGTGAATTTCATGTCCTGCACTAGTTTTATTTTCTAGTAGTTTATTTTGAAGTTCGTTAACATCCACCTGAATATTATTCTCAACTTCCAATAAACTTAAGAATCCTTTTTCTGTTAAAAACGGAATATCTTTTTGTTGAGTCATCACTTGTTTAGCCTTTATGATTTTCTTCAAAACCATTGGCTGCACTGGTTGATAAGGTCCGTCTTTGTATCTCAATATTTGAAAATGCAAACTTGAACCTTGATCTAATTCCGTTAATGTTTGTGAGGCTATTCTTTGTGAACTTCTCGATAATATAATATCGAAATATACTCCTTCGTATGTTTGGTCTTTTTGAATACTGAAATTCAATGCTATATCATAAGATGTGCCATTCACTAAATAAATATGAAAAAGATGTGAAATCTTAATATCATTAACAATCGCTAAATATAACTGCTGTTCAGTGCTAGAATTGATTTGTTGATTTGCTAGTGGTAACTCTTCTAAGTCTTCTCGTAATTGCGACTCAGCACTTTGTACTAATACAATTTCCTTAGCTAATACAGTTATTTCAAAATCACCATCAATGGTTACACCTATTAATTGGTGATCAATGATTCGGGTAACAACCCCTTCTTGTTTCTCGTTGAGAAAACGTACATAATCACCAATTTTATAGGTCATCTTATTTTAATATTAAGCTAATAATGTAGCTTTTGTAGCGTCTAATATTTTAAATGATTCTTCAGAATTGCTAGCTTCAGAATAGGTTCTTAATACTGGCTCTGTTCCTGAAGGGCGAATCATTACCCAACCTCCATTGTCTAAATGAAATTTGAATCCGTCCATGTCTTCTACATTCGTCACTTTATAATTTCCGAATGAATTATACTTACCCGATTTGCAATTTGAAATGATAGTTTGTTTCAATGATTCTTCTAAATGTAAATCATATCGCTCTACTGCAAATGATCCTACTACTTCATAAACTTCTTCAATTAATTCACGTAATGACTTACCTGTTTTTGCCATGAATTCCCAAACAGTTAATCCGATCCATATTCCATCACGCTCTGGTATATGCCCTGTAATTGCTATACCTCCCGACTCTTCACCGCCTGCTAAGAATGGCTCCTTGTCTTCTACCATTATCTCACAGATATATTTGAATCCGATTTTTGTTACTTGTTGCTTCAATCCATATGCTTTACACAACTCATCTATCTTGCGAGTACATGAGAATGTTGTAATTACTTGTCCGGTTTTGTTTTTATACTTCACCAAATAATGTATCAATAACAAAATGATATGGTGTGAATCCACAAAATTTCCCTGATCATCATATAAACCAATACGGTCAGCATCACCATCAGTCGCAAGAGCAGAATCAATATTGCCTGCCATCTTTATCATTTCTGATAGCTCTGTTAAATTCTTATGAATAGGCTCAGGTGCTTGCTTGTCGAAACTTGGGTTATGATCGCAATGTAAAAATGTTGCTTCTGGCAAGATTCTACGCATTACGTTTTGTCCCGCTCCATACATCGCATCATACGCTAAATTCAATCCAGAATTACGAATCGCCTCCATATCAAACGATGCTTCTACATGGTCTAAATACATAGTTTCCATGTCAACGTATTCTATCAATCCTTGCTTCACATATTCATCTACACTTAATGCATTGTTGCTGAAAGTATCTGGAATTAAATCTTCAACAGCTAAAATTTCTGCCGGTGTTGCAGGTCCGCCGTAACTAGCTTTAATTTTGAATCCGTTGTACTCTGGCGGATTATGACTTGCTGTAATAATGATACCCGCATCAGCTTTTAAATTAACTGTTGCTAATGAAATCATTGGTGTGCTCACGAAATCGGTATCGCACATATACACTTTAATACCTTCTGCAGCCATCACTCTAGCTACACTATCTACAAATAGTTTTCCTGCAAATCGGCAGTCGTTTCCTAATGTTATTACAGGTTTAGAATTAGATTTTTTCAACCAATCTGCTGTTCCTTTTGCTACTCTTTCTACGTTTTCAACGGTAAATTCTTTAGCGATTATCGCTCTCCATCCGTCTGTACCAAATTTAATTTTCATACTAATCTTATATTATGATTTATAAAATAGGTTTTTTTGCAAGAAATAGTAAATATTGAATGTTAAACAATTATTTTATGTTAATTAATTTTATAATTGTGATTCTATAATTTTCGAATGAAAGAAAATATTGTACAAAGAATATACTTTTTAGACTCTCTACGAGGCATTGCTGCCATTATGGTGGTGTTTTATCACTTCATCGGATGGCATTATCCTAGTAGTTTAAAATTTCATCTTTCATCTTTTATTTTTAATGGGAGTGATGCTGTTTCGTTTTTCTTTGTATTAAGCGGATTGGTGCTTTCTTTGGGTCTGTTCAAGTCAATAGATAATTTAAATATCTGGAACTATACCTACAGAAGAATACTAAGACTTTACCCGGCTTATGTTCTAGTTGTATTGCTGAATTTTCTGTACTGGAATAGAGCAGCAATTGATTTAACATTATTCAAAGAATTATTTTTTAATAACTCTCAAAATATTTGGCAAGAGTTATTGTTATTAAGGGCTAATCATAAGTTTTATGTACCGGGCTGGACATTAGAAGTTGAGATGGCGCTGTCTTTATTGATGCCATTGATAGTTGTAGTAGCTAAGTATAATATTAAATACTTGTATTTTTTATTGTTGATGCCTTTTCTAATATCCGGACATATATCAAGCTTTATATTTCATTTTACATTAGGTACTATAATAGCCTATCATTATGATGATATTAGAAATTATGATTTCAAATCATCTAAATGGTATAAGTATAGACACCTATTATATTTAGCTGTATTCTTCTTTTATTCGATAAGACATATCGAGA
>JBKCCA010000010.1:0-1234 GCA_046305595.1 bacterium | reverse complement strand
TTGAAAAAAAATCATATAATAGTGCAAGCATTATAAATGTTTTAACACCAGCATTTAGAGATTCACTGATTAATCGAAAGGGTGTGCCACCAAGTAAGGTTATATACATTCCAAATGCAGCTGATTTTAGCATTTCAGATAGTTTACTAAATGATAATGTTAAGTTAACTTTACGTAATGATTAGGGTTTGAAAGATAAATTTATAATTACATATGTTGGTGCTCATGGCGTAGCAAATCATTTAGATCAAATATTAGATACAGCAAAAATAGTTGATAAGAATAAAGTTGTATTCGTATTAATAGGGAATGGCATGGAAAAATCAAAATTGATTAATCGTACTAAACTAGAAAATATTGAAAATGTTATATTTATAGATTCAGTACCCAAAAAAGAGGTTTTTAAATATATATTAGATTCTGATATGGGGGCGTCTGTATTGAAGAAAGTTGATACATTCAAGACAGTTTATTCAAACAAAACATTTGACTATTTTGCGTGTAAAAAGCCTGTATTTATGTTAATAGATGGTGTATCAAGAAAATTAGTAGAGGATGCAAATGCGGGCACTTATGTTGAACCAGAAAATCCAGTAGTATTTGCAAACAAAATCAAAGAGTATATAAATGATAAAAAACGTATAGATTTTGAAGGTCAAAATGGATATGATTATGCAAAGAAAAACTTTGATAGAAATATACTAGCACTAAATTATATAGAACACATCAATGGTTTAATAAAAAGAACTTGAATACTATGAAATTTAAAGTTAGTTTTGTACAATAATGATTTATAAAGTTTTTTTATTATGATCCAAGAAATTACTTTTGAAGTAGACAATTTTGAAGCCTGCAAATCTGAATTACATCGTCATTGGGCGAATAGAGATGTAAAAGTATTTGTCTTAAAAGCAAATAAAAGACCAAATAACATCAAGTCATTTTATGAAAGTATTTTTAAACACTTAGGAACACCAGTGCCTTTAGCAGAAGATGTTAAACTTGGTGATCGTGGATCGCAAAGAACAGGTGAAATTTGGTTCGAAGTTAGATACGATCCCAAGCATCCCGATGCATATAGACACTCTTCAAATGCACAGCCATTACATACAGATGGCTCGTATATACCTAATTTCCCTAGTTCAACTTTGCTAGCATGTGAAGCTAATGCCGGTTCAGGTGGGGAAACAACTTTTATTGATTCTAAAGACTTAGTGGAAATATTAGAAATTGA
>JBKCCA010000009.1:0-1909 GCA_046305595.1 bacterium | reverse complement strand
ATCAAGGCGAAGTACCCTGGTGCATTGTTATTGTTTAGGGTAGGTGATTTTTATGAAACCTTCGGGGAAGATGCCATAAAAGCATCAGAAATTTTAGGCATTGTTTTAACGAAGAGAGCCAATGGCTCTGCATCACATATTGAACTTGCTGGGTTTCCGCATCATTCATTAGATTCTTATTTGCCGAAGTTGGTGCGCGCCGGACAAAGAGTGGCGATTTGCGATCAGCTCGAAGATCCGAAAACTACTAAAACAATAGTGAAGCGTGGTGTTACAGAAATGGTCACACCAGGTATTTCATATAACGACAACATCCTACAACATAAATCAAATAATTATTTAGCAGCATTGCATTTTACCGATGATAAAGAAATCGGATTAGCATTGTTAGATATTTCTACTGGTGAATTTTTAGTTGCTGAAGGCAATCAGTCTTATATTGATAAATTATTACAAAGCTTTAGACCTTCAGAAATATTATGTGCCCGCACTAAATCAAAACATTTTCTGAATCAGTTTACTGATAATTATTATCATTATGCTTTAGAAGATTGGATCTTCGGACACGATTACTCATATGAAACATTAACCAAGCATTTTTCAACTTTAAGTTTAAAAGGTTTTGGCATTGAAAATATGCATCATGCTATTGTAGCTGCTGGTGCTTGCTTACATTATGTCTACGATACTCAACATCATAACATACAACACATCACTTCTATTGCTAGAATTGAAGAAGAACAATATGTATGGCTCGATAAGTTCACTCTAAGAAATTTAGAGTTAGTACATTCAAACAACGAACAAGGTGTAACACTATTTGATGTTATCGACTTCACTCATTCACCAATGGGAGCAAGACTTTTAAGGAAATGGATATTATTACCCTTGAAAGAAAAATCACTAATTGCAGAACGCCAACATCTAGTTAAATTATTAATCGACCATCAAGATTTATTTTATAAACTCGAGGAAGAATTAAAAAATATAGGTGACTTAGAACGTTTGATTTCTAAAGTTGCATTGCTAAAAGTAAACCCTAGAGAACTCGTACAATTAGGTCGTGCATTGAATGCCATTAACAAAATCAAGACTATATGTAATGAGATAGATGATGATGCATTGTATGCTTTAATGGATCGCATTAATCCTTGTCAATCGCTAATCGATAAAATAGAAAAAACTTTACAAGCAGAACCTCCTGCTTTATTACAAAAGGGAAATGTAATAGCTACAGGTATCTCAGAAGAACTAGATAATCTTAGAAAAATCGCTTTTCATGGTAAAGATTATTTATTAGATATTCAAAAAAGAGAAAGCGAAGCAACAGGCATTAGTTCATTAAAGGTGGCTTATAATAATGTCTTCGGATATTTTCTTGAAGTAACACATGTACATAAAGATAAGGTACCGAGCGAATGGATACGTAAGCAAACTTTGGTTAATGCAGAAAGATATATAACGCCAGAATTAAAAGAATACGAAGAGAAAATATTAGGAGCAGAAGAAAAGATCTCTGCTTTAGAAAATCAACTGTATCATGAACTCGTACTCTCTATAGCTGAATATATTCGCCCCATACAAGTTAATGCTACTGTCATCGGCCAATTAGATGTGTTATCATCTTTCGCTTTCATTTCGTACCGAAATGAGTACGTACAACCGATTATTGTTGATGAACCTATACTTGATATCAAATTAGGTCGTCACCCTGTTATAGAGCAGCGTTTGCCAGTTGGTGAAAGCTTTATTCCGAATGATGTTTATTTGAATCAAGAAGATCAACAAATCATCATTATTACAGGCCCCAATATGTCTGGTAAATCAGCAATTCTTCGTCAAACTGCTCTTATTGTAATCATGGCTCAGATGGGTTGTTTTGTCCCGGCTAAGTCAGCAACAATAGGAA
>JBKCCA010000008.1:0-2913 GCA_046305595.1 bacterium | reverse complement strand
ACTAAGTGGTGTAGGCCTTTTATACCCGTATCACCAATGTACATGGCTGGTCTCTTACGAACCGCCTCTAATCCTTCTAATACCTGAATATTATCAGCTGAATAGTTTGATTTATCTTCTTTTACCTCACTCATAATCTTTTTTAAGCAATAGCTTCAAAGATACCTTTTTTAGCCCTCATTACCCTGAATAAAATGTTCGAAAAATCGATTTTTTTTTCAACAATCTGTTAAGTATTTATGTACTTTTGTGAATCGATTGTAAAATACTGTATTCTGCTCCTCAAAAGGTACTTTTCACAGACCATTCATCAATCATAAATTGTTATTTATTAAAAAATGAAAATATCAGAAAACAAAGTAGTTTCTTTAAGCTACGAATTGAGTATTCGCAATGGCGAAGAAGTGTTATTGGTTGAAAAAGTTACCAATGAGCAACCTTTTATGTATTTACACGGTGTTAGTGGCTTACCAGAAAAATTCGAATCAGCTCTTGCTGAATTAGAAAGTGGTGCAGCATTTGATTTCGTTTTGTCGAAAGAAGAAAGTGGCTACGGTGAATTCGATGAAACTGCTATCGTTGACCTTCCTATCGAAGTGTTTATGGTTGATGGTGAGTTCGATGCAGAAGTTGTAGCTGAAGGAGCATTTATCCCTATGAGCGATAACGAAGGTAATAAAATGCAAGGTTTAGTTTTAGGTGTTACAGATCAGTTTGTGAAAATGGATTTTAACCACCCTTTAGCTGGTAAAGATTTGTATTTCCAAGGTACTGTTATCGGAATTCGCGAGGCAAGTGCAGAGGAGATGGATCATGGTCATGTTCACGGTGAAGGCGGACATCAACACTAAGATTTCAAAAAAAAATAATATTATTGTAAAGCTCGGTCACCGGGCTTTATTTATTTAAATCAATTTTATGAAAAAAGCTTCTTTAATTTATCAAGTAATTGTTGGCATCGCTATCGTTGTTTTATTTGTACTTCATTTTAGTTCTAAATCTACTTCGGATGTTAGTAATCCATTATCATTAATCACTGATTCAACCGCCGTTATAGGTAATGGATCGCTTACAGTTTATGTAAATGGTGATTCACTACTTGAGAAATACGACTACTTTAAAAAAGCTAAAAAAGATTTTGAAATAAAGTCTACGCGCACTGAAAATGAAATAAAATCTCGTCAATCTACTCTAGAAAGAGAATTCGCTGCTTACCAACAAACAGCCGCTGGTATGACTGCTGAACAACGCGCTAAAACTGAAGAAACATTGATGAGAAAAGAACAATCTCTAAGAGAATTTTCTGAAGATGCTGCAATTAAATTTCAAGAAGAACAAAATAAATTCAACGAACAACTTTTCGATAAAGTAGCTGACTTCTTAAAAGTATATTGTAAAGATAAAAACTATAAAATCGTACTTAACTATACCAAAGGTACTACGATTTTATACGCTGATGAGAGTTTAGATATAACAGAAGAAGTGTTAACCGGACTTAACGAAGAGTATAATAAATAAAAGATCATGGAGCCAAACGAAGATTTTATGAGAGAAGCTATTAAGCTCTCTGTTTTAAATGTTCTTGAAAAAAAAGGTGGTCCCTTCGCTTGTGTAATCGTTAAAGACGATAAAATTATTGCCAGTGGTACTAACTTAGTAACTTCTACTAACGACCCAACTGCTCATGCTGAAATTGTAGCTATCAGAAATGCCTGCAAAGAATTGAACTCTTTTCAATTAGATGGATGTGATGTCTATACTACCTGCGAGCCTTGCCCTATGTGCCTCTCTGCGATCTATTGGGCACGCCCACGTCAAATATTTTATGCGAACTCTAAGTACGATGCAGCGAAAATAAATTTCGACGATCAATTCATCTACGAAGAAATTGCAAAAGCTACAGAAGCCAGAAAAATCCCAGCTACCCAAGTACTCCGTGAAGAAGCCCTAGAAGCTTTCGAACTCTGGTTCAAATTAGACAACAAAATTCAATACTAATTCGCCTTTTTTCATTTTTTCATCCAAAAGCCTTTTTTGCACGTAATTTATTTTAAAAAAAATCAAAATATACGTAGAACTACGTATTTACAATTCAGTTTTTGTTGTGGAGATTTGTGTAACAACAATCAAATTACAATGAAAAACAAGAAAAAAAAGGGGAATAAGCTTCAAGAGTCTAACACTGATTCAGCTGATGAAGGTATATTAAGTATGATGATTTCATTGCACACCTTTCCTTTAGAATCAGAAGAAGAATTAAAGATAAAACAAGAATTAGTTGAAAAGTTAAAAGAAGATAATAAACTGGGAGCCAACAACTAATATTAATAAATTAAACAACACTAAACACACAGTCTATGCTAATCGTAATCTCTTTACTGGTCGTCATTAATATCTTGCTCATTTTCGTAGCAAGGAAATACAAAGGACATTTATAATATTACCACGGGGGTAAATTGTTAGAGGGCTTCACAGAAATGTGGGCCCTTTTTGCTTTTATAGGCATGTTGAAAACTTTTTGTGGTAGAATGTGGTAAAAAGTGGGAAGCTTTATTAATTTTACGTAACAATAAAAGCCAAACTCCCATTATGAGTCATTTTTTAGGTGAATACGAATGCAAGATTGATCCCAAAGGAAGGGTAATGCTTCCGGCTGGATTAAAGAAGCAGTTGTCGCCAGAAGCTCAAGATCGTTTGGTGATTAATCGTGGCTTTGAGAAATGTTTAGTGCTTTACGCATTGAATGAATGGAAAATCATTTCTGATGAGGTAAACAGCTTAAATCTTTACTCAAAGAAAAACAGAGAATTTGCGAGATATTTTTTCAGAGGCGCATCAGAGCTTAGTCTTGATGCGAACAATAGATTTTTATTGCCTAAAAATTTATTAGAGTATGCCTCTATCGAAAAAGAC
>JBKCCA010000007.1:0-6830 GCA_046305595.1 bacterium | reverse complement strand
TAAATTCAGTATCAATAAAATAAATTTAGTACACCCGGTATTTCATCTTAAGAAATACAAAAATGAGAAATACAATAACATGCATTTCTTGCTAGATTATTTTAGTTCTGAAAAAGATACAACAAGCAAAGTAAGAACACCACTTAGTTTAATTGCGAAAAAAATCATCATTGAATCTGCCGACTTTATATATCATAATGAAAATTTACCCGAAGGTGATAAAGGGGTGATCAACTATGATGACGTACACGTAAAAAACTTTAGTGCTGAAATCAACAATTTCAAATTAAATAATGGTGATATAAAAGCTCAGATTAAAAACTTAACGCTGCTAGAAAAATCTGGATTTAAAATTGATAAGTTTAGGGCTAATGTAAAATTCACCTCTACAGAAATTGAAGCGGCTAACCTATATGTACTTACCCCTCACTCGAGTATTCACGATTATTATTCAATGCGCTTCGATTCTATCTCTGATATGTCTGATTATATTAATAAAGTTCGGATGTATGCAGACTTTGAACAGTCTATCGTTTCTTTTAAAGACATAAAGTATTTTGCATCTGCTATAAAAAATTATACGCAAAAGTTTTTGATCAATGGTTATGTATATGGGCCTGTTGCTCATTTACAGTCAAAGAACATTAAAATCTACACAGGCAAAAGCACTAAGGTCAATGGTGCTATAAGTGTTAAAGGTCTACCAGAAATAGAATCAACTATCTTCAATGCTAAACTAGAAAAACTAAAAACAAACTATACCGATTTAGTTGACCTAATGCATGGACTAGATTTAGATTCAGTTGGAAGCTCTTTGCCTTCGTTCTTATCAAACTTAGGGAACGTTGAATATTCTGGATATTATAAGGGTACGGTATTCGATTTCGATGCCAATGGAAATATTATTACAGATATTGGTAATGTCATCAATGATATTCATATGAATATTGAATCTGATAAAATACCGAGTTATAATGGTAATATAGAAACGATCGGACTTGATTTAGGGAAATTATTTTCAGAAAAAATGTTAGGGGCTGCGAGTTTGAATTTGATTATAGATGGTGAAGGTTTCGATATTAAAGATCTAAATGCAAACATCAGCACCCAAATAAAAAATATCTATTTAAATGGTTACAATTACTCTAATTTAGAAGCTAGTGGTATTGTAGATAAAAAACAATTCAATGGCTATTTTAAAGCGAATGACCCTAATGCAAAATTCGATTTTGAGGGAAGTGTCGATTTTAACAATCTTAAACAACCTGAATTTAAATTTGAAAGTTCAATTTATGCATTGCATTTAAGAGAACTGAAATGGATCAAAGATACTATCAATATATCTACCGATGTAAAAGTAGATTTCATAGGCGCTAATCTCGATAATATTATTGGCTCTGTTTATTTCGATAATACAGAAGTACAAAACGGAACCGATTCATTCATATTTAATAATATTGATATTGAATCTAACTTTATACCAAAAGGTAAAAAACTCAGTTTGAATTCTGAAATAATAAATGCAGGAATTGAAGGAGAGTATAAATTATCAACTATTCAATCAGCAGTTAAAAGTCTAATTAAAATTTATTTACCAAATGCTAATTTAGGTAAGATTTATAAATACGAGGATCAAGATTTTAATTTCTTTGTATTTGTAAAAGATGCAAACCCGATTACAGAACTACTCTACCCTAATTTGAATATCTCTGAGAATTTAAACATCCGAGGATATTTAAATTCTAGTACTAATACAATTAGACTCAACGGACAAATAGATTTTATTAAATACGATGAATTAAAATTTGAAAACTTAATGATCGATGGTGAGAATGATAAAAATATTTTTGACTTTAACGTTGCTGCTGATAGAGCATATATAAGCGATAGTATAAATATTGATAACATCGCAATATCAAACTCTATAAAAAATGACAATGTAAAATTTAACGTCAAATTAGCAGAATTAACAAATCCGAATCAACTAGACTTAAACGGACTAATATCATTTAAAGAAAATAAAACTAAAATATCAATTCTACCATCAGTTGTAATTATAGACTATCAAGCATGGCAATTGAAAGATAGCTTCAATATTGATTTTATTAATGATAAGCGAATACTTGTAAATGATTTTGAATTAAGAAATGGCAATCAGCTTGTTCAAGTTTCTGGTTATATATCAGATCAAAATAACGAAGAGCTTTCAATAGATATTCAAAATGTTGATTTGAAAAGTTTCAATCAACTTTTCAAAAAATATGACTTAGAAGTATTAGGCACTTTGAATTCTAGAACGAAATTTGCTAGTTTATTATCTGAACCATTAGCTATATCTGACATTAACATTGACCATTTAATCTACAACTCAGATAGTATTGGTAATTTGTTGTTTAGTAATACTTGGGATCCGAAATCTCAGATAATAAATTTAACAGGTAGTATCTACAATGAACGATTAAAAACATTATCAGTAGGGGGAAGTATAAATACATCGAAGACTAAGAATAACTTCAACATAGATGTTTTAATGAATGAAACTGAACTAATAGTTATAGAGCCATTTGTCAAAACATATGTATCGAATATTTCAGGTACTGCAAGCGCTGATTTAAAAGTTAGAGGTACTTTCTCTAAGCCTGAGATTAATGGTTATTTGACTTTGAAAAACGCCGGACTGAAAGTAAACTATTTGAACGCTTATTTAAAAGTATCTGATCAGATTAGGTTGTCAGAGAATAAAATCTTCTTGAACAATTTACAAGTGAAAGATCTTGAAGGAAACAAAGGTTCTATAAATGGTTCTATTACACATACCTATTTTGAAAAGTTTAATTTAGATGTTAGACTTCAAGCAAATAATTTACTATGCTTGAATACTACTGAGAAAGATAATGAATTGTATTATGGTAAAGCATACAGTACAGGGGTATTCAGTTTTAGAGGACCTATAGAAGACATCAAAATAGATATTACCGCAAAAACAGAAAGAGGCACTAAATTTTACATCCCATTAAGTGATGAAAGTTCCGTGATGAAACAAAATTTCGTTCGATTTGTGGAAAAAGATTCAACCGTTAAAGTAGAAGATTATAAAATCAATTTATCAGGCATTAGCATGAACATGAACTTACAAGTTGATGATCAAAGTGAAGTACAATTGATAATGGACAAGTCTACAGGTGAAATTATTAAAGGCAGAGGTAATGCAAATTTAAAATTGACTATTAATACCATTGGTAATTTTGAGATGTATGGTAATTATGAAATATCAGAAGGTGAATACAATTTCATATTGCAAAATTTAATCAGAAAGAAATTCAAAGTAGAAAAAGGTGGCACTATACGATGGAACGGAGACCCTCTGAAAGCTAAAATAGATCTATCAGCAATTTATGAAACTAGGCCACAAGTTTTACCATTAATACTTTCAGCCAATAGCACAGACACGAATTCTTATACATCTACACAAAGAGTAAAAGCACAGTGTGTATTGAATTTAAAAAATGAATTAATGGCGCCTGATATATCGTTCGGACTTAGATTCACAGAAGATGAAAACTTAAGTTCTAAAGTTGGGGGTTATTTAGCAAATCAAGATAATTTAAGTAATCAAGTGGCAAGTTTATTGGTGTTTGGAAGATTTGCAAATACTGGTTCTAACAATTACATACCAACAACAGGTTTCTTAGCTTCACAACTTTCGAGTTTAGTTTCTACAAAGAACTTTGATTTAAATTTAGAAAACGGTGTAGGTGGTTCTTTAAGATTATTCAATGATCGAATTACAATTGATGGTAACATCAATACCAATAATAATAGTACTACGAATACGAACACCCAACAAACAAACGCATCTGCTATAACAGGTGATGTAAATATTGAATACAAAATCAGTAAAGATGGTCGATTCAGAGCTAAGGGTTTTCAAAGAAATGACATCAACTCAGATCTACTTAAGAGAGGTAACTCACAAGTAGAACAAGGTGTTGGCTTATTCTACCGTATAGAGTTCGATACCTTCAAAGAATTATATCAAAAGGTATTCAAGAAAAAACAAGATCAATAATTTCGATTACTTACCTTTTAAAATTGCGTGTCCCATCTTATCACGCTTAGTTATCAAATATTCTCTATTGTGAGTATTCGATTCAATTTCTATGGCAACATTTTCTACAATCTCTAATCCGTATCCGATAATACCAGCACGTTTTGTAGGATTGTTTGATAATAATTTCATTTTGCGGATGCCAAGGTCTCTTAAAATTTGTGCTCCGATTCCATAATCACGCTGATCCATTTTAAAGCCTAATTTTAAATTAGCCTCTACTGTATCAAAGCCTTGCTCTTGTAATCTATATGCTTTTAATTTATTCACTAATCCGATACCTCTACCCTCTTGATTCATGTAAACAATACAACCTCTTCCTTCTTTCTCAATCATCTCCATCGATTTATGTAATTGAGGTCCGCAATCACATCTACATGATCCGAAAATATCACCTGTAACACAATAAGAATGAACCCTCACCAACACGTCATCTTCTTCTGTCCACTCACCTTTAATAATCGCTAAATGATTTTCGCCAGTATCAATTTGTGTATAAGCTATCATATCAAACTCTCCCCATTCGGTAGGTAGCTTAACAGTTACTTCTTTCTTAATTAATGATTCATGTTTTAATCTGTATTCAATTAAATCTTTAATACATATTAATTTCAAATTGAATTTTTCTGCAATATTTTCTAGATCTGGCAAACGAGCCATCTCCCCATCTTCACGAATAATTTCAACAATTAATCCAGCTTCTTCAAAACCTGCTAACCTCGATAAATCTACAGCTGCCTCTGTATGTCCAGCTCTTCTTAATACTCCTCCCTCTTTGGCCATTAATGGGAAAATATGTCCGGGTCTACCAAAATCAGATGGAGTCATCTCAGGATTAATAAGAGCCATCACAGTCTTTGATCTGTCTGATGCTGATATTCCTGTAGTACAACCGTGTCCGAGTAAGTCAATCGATATCGTAAAATTAGTCTCATGTGAAGCTGTATTCTTGCCGACCATTAAATCTAATTTCAACTCTTCACATCTTTTCTCTGTGATAGGAGTACATATTAATCCTTTGCCATGGGTAGCCATGAAGTTGATCATTTCTGGACTACCATTTCTAGCGGCGGTTAGAAAATCACCTTCGTTTTCACGATCTTCATCATCAACCACAATCACGCATTTCCCTGCGCGAATATCTTCTATGGCTTCTTCTATTGTGTTAAATTTCATTTCCTTATTGATTACGTTGTGTAGGTTGCCATACACTACTTTTAATGCCTTTAAAATACCATATCATCCCTTTAAGCAATGCCAAATTCATCATAATTAGATAGTTTGCAAAGCGTAGAGATTTTATATGTATGGATAATAATTTTAAGATTTTATCTATGATTGGTGTGCTATAAACTAATATTTGAATCAACAACAAATACAAATAATAGTTTGACTGCATTGATAAGATTGCAGAGCTGATAAATGCTATGATAAGCAAAATCGGACCTATCCATCTTAATACCTTATGTGACAAGAAAGAGAATGCTAGTCCAGTGTATAAGGGCCACAACAATCCTTTAAACCTATTCAAGTTTTGGAAATTCCCTGCAGAAATTCTAACCTTCCTTCTAAACTCCTCTTCAATTTTATTAGAAACATCTTCTACACACAAGGCATTTAATTCGTTGATAGATTGAAGTCCTTTTTCTAATACATACATCGATATATAGAAATCATCAACCAAGAAATTATCAGGCACTTTTCCATAAGCATTTGATCTAATAGAATAACAGCCACCAAAAGTACCAATCATTGTTCCCCATATTATACCTTCTTGGTACTTGATTAAGTTTTCTCTTGATAGATATGATTTCTCTTGAAACGAGATGCCATCTTTTTTGTATTGCACGTTGATGATGTTTCCACCTACTTGAGCAATCGTTTCGTTTTTATAATGTTTTACTAATTGATAAATAGTGTCTTCTTGAAAGAAAACATTTGCATCAGTCATTATAAATATATCTGAACTAGCAAGCTCTGTGAGTTTATTGATAATACCCGATTTACCACTTCTTCCTTCAAACTCAATTAATTTAATTGGGTATTTATTGATGAAAGATTTTATAATATCATTTGTATTATCGTTCGATGCATCAGATCCAATAAGGAATTCGATTTTATCTGCAGGATAATTTGTATTAAAGGTGCTTAAAATCTTTTGTTCAATTACTTGCTCTTCATTGTAAACTGCTAATAAAATACTAACTCTTGGCAGTTCATCAGTTCTCTCAAAAATTAAATTATTTTGAGTTTTACTTGATGCAATAATTTTTAAGATATATGGAAAAAGAACATAGGTATGAATGATCAAGTAGGCAGAAAGTATAAATAAGATTTGCAAGGTTATCATTTTGAAACCTCCTTACTATAAAAATCAACTAATTTTTTGACAACGAAATTATTATCGTATTCAGAATAAATTAATTTTTTAGCGGCTTCACCAATTGATTTGACTGCAGAATGATTGTCTAATAAATATTCTATTGCTTCAACAAATTCTTCAGTAGTATCGGCAATGATGATATTCTCTTTATTAGTATAATTGATACCTTCAGCACCTATACTAGTGCTAATAATAGCTTTACCAATTGACATCCCCTCAATAATTTTCAAACGCATACCACTGCCAGATTTCAAAGGCACAATCATTATTGATTTTGAATTCATAAAATCAGATGCATTCTCTACTTCACCTACAACAACAATATTAGAATTGTTATAT
>JBKCCA010000006.1:0-1225 GCA_046305595.1 bacterium | reverse complement strand
TGCAGGTACAATTGGATCAGATCAAACTATCTGTTCAGGTGCAACACCATCGGCCTTTACTTCAAGTGCATCAGCAAGTGGTGGTACAGGAACGATCAGTTATCAGTGGCAATCATCAACGACATCAACAAGTGCAGGCTTTGCAAACATAGCAAGTGCAACATCAACAACGTATGCACCATCAGCTTTAACACAAACAACATATTATAGAAGAAGAGCCGTAACATCAGGTAATGATACAGCATATACAAGTGCATTAACGGTAACAGTATCACCAGCAACAGTAGGTGGAACAATCGCAGGCGGAGCAACCGTATGTACAGGAACGAACTCAACGTCGTTAACCTTATCAGGTCATACAGGAACAATCGTAAGATGGCAGTCAGCAACTGATGCAGGCTTTACAACAGGCTTGACAAATATTACGAATGCTACTACATCACAAACAGCGAGTAACTTAACGACTACTACATACTATAGAGCAGTTCTTAAATCAGGCGTATGTGATTCTACGTTCTCAGCAACTGCAACGGTAACAGTATCACCAGCAACAGTAGGTGGAACAATCGCAGGCGGAGCAACCGTATGTACAGGAACGAACTCAACGTCGTTAACCTTATCAGGACATACTGGTACGATCGTAAGATGGCAGTCAGCAACTGATGCAGGCTTTACAACAGGCTTGACAAATATTGCCAATACGTCTACATCACAAACAGCGACGAACTTAACCACTACGACATACTATAGAGCAGTTCTTAAATCAGGCGTATGTGATTCTACGTTCTCTGCAACAGCAACTGTAACGGTAAATCCATTGCCAGCTACACCAACATCAGGTGTGAATGGATCAAGAACAGGCTCAGGTACAGTAGGTATCAGTGCAAGTGCAGGAGCAGGTGAGACGATTGATTGGTATGCAGATGCAACAGGAGGAAGTATATTATTAGGAGGAACAGGAACAACTAGCTTTACTACTCCAAGTATAAGTACAACTACTACGTATTATGCTCAAGCAAGAAATACAACAACAGGTTGTATCTCATCAGCAAGATTAGCAGTAATAGCATTTGTAAATAGAAATCCAGTAGCAAGTACAGACACATTGCGTAAGTCAACACCAGAAGACACTCCGATTACAATTTGCATTGCAGGAACAGACGCAGACGGTAACAGAATAGATGTAAGTTCAGTAACAGGATTAAACAAAGGAACTATCGGATCG
>JBKCCA010000005.1:0-14732 GCA_046305595.1 bacterium | reverse complement strand
TATTACTTGTAACTCAATACCATCTAGTACACTTGATGAGGATATTGCAAGAGTGCAAATTGGTAATTTCGTAAATCAGAGCGCAAGCATTCAGGTTTCTTCTAATCCAGAATCAAATAAACAATACAGTAACTTTGCAAGCTTACAAGGAATGACAATGCAAGTTGAGGTTCCAATTAGCTACAAAGTGAATGTTATCAATTCTTCTGCAACACTTTATACATCTACATTAAACGTCTTCATTGACGTTAATAAGAATGGTGTATTTGATTTGCCAAGAGAAAGATATATTAAGAGATTAATTACAAATACTCCAGCAGCAAGAGAAGTTGCAGGTATGGTAAAATTACCTATTGGTACTCAAGGTGGTAAAACCATCATGAGAGTAATGGTAATTGAAACATCAAATACAGCAGATACATTGAATCCTTGTAACCAGGCTTATAGTTGGGGTGAGGTTGAAGATTATTCAGTTAATATTTTACCAGCGCCTCCAGGTGACTACTATGCACCAATAATTACCAATGTAGTTTTAACACCAGATTCACAATGTGTTTCTACATCACATACAATAACTGCAAACATTACAGATACAACAGGTATTGATAGTGTGTGGATTAATTGGTCAGCTGATGGTATTGATCAAACTCGAATAATGATGGCTAATACTTCTGGTTCTTCTTATTCAGGTACAATACCTGCTCAAGGTAGATCAGTTGTAAGATATTCATTAACTGCTCAAGATAACAGTCCGAGAGCCAATGAAAACATCACAAAAACAGATGTTTACAGAGACGAATACTTAAAAGCTGTATTTAATGCAGGTTTAGATGGTTACATACCAGTAGGTGGAACTCACCCATTTGATGCAGCGGTTAAACGCGAGCCAACATTTGGTAATGGTACATTTACATCAATGGTATATAATTTCTATAGATTATTCGGTGGACAAAAAACACAATACATATTCACAGCTGCTGAATTATCTGCAAGGGGTTTAACTGCAGGTCAGATTACAGCTTTAGCTTGGAGAACAGGTCCTACACAAAGTATTGACACTATGAGAAACTATAGCGTAAGTGTAGGTAATACTACAGTTAACGATTTATCTTCAGGTTTCATAATGTCTGGCTTAACAGAAGTAATTCCTACAATGCCAACGTACATTCCAAGAGCAGGCGGTTACGCTAATGCAACACAGAATTTCGTAATACCATTTATTTGGGATGGTACTTCTAACGTAGTAATACAAGTGCTTTGGAACAATAATGATGCTGGTACTCCATCATCATCTACAAACCCAAGTACATTCTATACTTCTGGTTATCCTACAGGTACTACTAGATACTATTATGCTGACAACTTACCTACATCTGATTTTGCAACTAGTGTTACAGGTGGATTTACATCAACTATCCGTCCGGATATGATGTTAAAGCAAGGTTTACCTTACACTTATAACTGGACACAATCAGCAAATGGTGGATTATCTGCTACAAACATTGCAAACCCTACAGCAACGCCAACAGGTGGAGCAGGTGCTTATACATATATAGCTACAGTAGGTGACGGTGTATGTACAGCAAGTGATACAGTATTAGTTAATGTATTAGCAGCACCAACAGTAGATTTAGGTGCTACAACTGCAACAATTTGTGGTACGAATCCAACTCTATTAAGTGCAGCAACTACAGCTGGTAGTGCATTGGCTTATGCATGGACATATGATGGCTTACCAATGCAAGGTGTTAATACAGCTACACATGGTGCAATGAATGCTGGTGTTTATAAAGTAACAGTAACAGACTTAGCTGGACAAAAAGCTTCAGATTCAGTTACAGTTACAACTGCTCCTGCATTTGTTTACAATAATTTCCCTGCAACAGTTGATGTATGTATTGGTGGTACAAGAGTATTAGATGCTGGTGCAAACTATAGCTCATACTTATGGTCTACTGGTGCAACTACTAGAACAATTCCGGTATCAACAGCAGGTGTTTATACAGTTACAGTAACTAATGCTGGTGGTTGTGCATCAACAGATACATTCTCAACAGTATTAGTAAATCCAACAGCTTTAAATATTGGTACGAACCAAGCAATTTGCGAAAGTTCTCCATTGACTTTAGATGCTGGTAACCCTGGAGGAACTTACACTTGGTCAACAGGTGCAACAACTCAAACAATTCAAGTATCTAAAGCGGGTACATACTCAGTTATTGTAAATTCAGCAACTGGATGTACTTTAACAGATACTATTACAATTACAAATTTACCTGCTCCTACAGTTTCATTAGGTACTGATCAAGAATTATGTGCTGGTGCTTCATTGACGCTTGATGCAGGAAATGCTGGATCAACATTTACATGGTCAACTGGTGCTACTACTCAAACTATCTCAGTTAATGCAACTGGTACATATTGGGTAGATGTAACAGGTTCAAACGGTTGTAAGTCTAGAGACTCAATATTAGTTAGTCCTAAATTATCACCAGTTGTTAACTTAGGTGCTGATAGAGATATCTGTTCAAGTGATTCAATCACATTAGATGCAGGTAACGCAGGATCTACTTACTTATGGTCAACAGGTGCTACTACACAAACTATCAAAGTTAGTTTAGCTGGTACTTACTCAGTTGCTGTAACTAACGTAGGTGGTTGTACAACTACAGATGCAATGATAGTTACAAACAAACCAACACCTAATTCAGTATTTACATCACAAGCAGTATCTGCAGAAGCAGGACAGCAAATACAATTTACATCAACACCTGCTGCAGGTAACCAATACAGCTGGAACTTCGGTGACCCGAACAGTGCATCTAATACATCATTGTTACCTTCACCAATACACGTATTCAGTGCACCAGGTCAATACACAGTTACATTAACTGTAACTAACGTATCAACAGGATGTAAATCAGTAACTACTTCAACAATTACAGTAACAACTGTAGGTAATGACTTTGCTAAAATCTTCAACCTATATGCGGCACCAAACCCATTCGTAGGTAATACTAAGATTAAGTATACATTACCTGAAAATGCTAACAGTGTATCAATCGATGTATATGATATGATTGGAAGAAAAGTAAGCACAATTGCAACTAACGAAAGTCAAGATGCTGGTACTTACGAATTCAATTTTGAAAATACAGATACAGAAAATGCATCAGGTGTTTACATGATTAAATTAATTGTAGATGGTAAAGTTGCAATCACAAGAGTGATCGACATTGCTAAGCGATAATTAATTATCTAAATAAAAAAGGGGCGCGGTTAACCGTAGCCCCTTTTTTTTATTAAAAATTATTACATTAGTGTAAATTATTATTATGAGTCAAGTTTACGATCGAATAGATATTGATATTATCAAAATATTACAAGTAGATTCTACTAAAGCAATAAAAGATATTGCTAAAGAGGTAGGCCTTTCTGCTACTCCAACCTATGAGAGAATTAAAAGGTTAGAACAAGATGGAGTGATTAAGAAATATGTTGCGGTAATAGATTCACAGAAGGTCGGACTAAACATTGTTGTTTATTGTAATGTCACATTGAAAGAACAAAGCAAAAAGGCATTAATAGATTTTGAAGATTCAATTGCTAAACTTCCAGAAATATTAGAGGTAATAGGCCTTTCAGGTAATTATGATTACTTACTCAAAATAGTGTCACCAGATATTCATACTTATAATGATTTCTTGATGAATAAATTCTCCAGCGTACCAAATGTTGGGCATTTTCATTCGAATATTGTATTAGCAGAAGTAAAGCGTGATAGCCCATTGCCTTTAGACCATCTTTATAAAAAATAAACTCTGTATACACTCAAATCTTAGTGTTTTTTTCTTTTCTATTGTTATAACACAGATTTATAATCAGCTTTTTTTAAAACAATGCTTGATTATTATTAGATAGATCTTTATATTGTATTTTTAAATTAAACTACAAACAAATGAAGAACAATCTACTAACGCTATGTGCTAAGAAGATTCTAATGCTAGGGATAATTATTATTACTTATTCAAGCAGTCTTTTTGCTCAAACAACAATTAGTACTCAAGTAGGTAGTACGAATTACACCGGAGGTAACGGATTATCAGGTAATACTGGCGTTACTTTTGTATTAGAAAATACGAGTGGTGGTCCAATTAATTTAACATAAGTAGCCACGTATCTTCAAACTACTAGTAATGGAACAACAGCTAGTTTATGGTATCATCCAACTTCATTATCAGGAGCAACCCCAAACGTTACAACAACAGATGGTTGGGTTTTAATTGCAACTAAGGCTTCAGTAGCCGTTCCTGTTGAAGGCGTTACTAATTTATTTGACAATTTATTATTTACAATACCGAATGCGACTAGTTATAGGTTTGCAATTCAATCTACTATTAATATCAGATATAGTGGAGCCACGCCAGTACCATCACCAAGTACATTTAGTTCGGGTGGTGTTATATTAAAGTCGGGAGACGTTTTAATAAATGGTTCTAATGTTGGTTATGCAGCATCTTTCCCAGCAGGATCACTAACAAACACTCCACGTTGGTTTACAGGTTCAATTACTTTTGTACCAGCATCACCATGTGTAGCACCTCCAAATGCCGGCACAGCAGTTACAAATGCAACACTAGCTTGTCCGAATACACCATTCGGTTTATCATTACAAGGTGCAAGTTTTGGAACTGGATTAACATATCAATGGCAAAGTTCTTTAGATAGTATTACATGGATAGACCAAGTAGGTGCTACTAATTCAACATTTAATACCTCAGCATTACAAAATACTTATTATAGATGTAGGTTAACTTGTAATAGTATTACAAGTGTATCTAATCCTGTTAGGGTTTTAATGCGACCAATTTTGTCAGGAGGTACATATACAATCAATTCAAATTTGCCAACATCTGGTTTGAACTTTAATAGCTTTAATGATGCCTTATCAGCAATGTCTTGTGGTATTGCAGGTCCGGTTGTTTTTAACGTTGATTCAAATACTTATACGGGTAAAATAACTATAAATAATATACCCGGATTAAGTGCTACCAATTCAGTTGTTTTTAATGGTAATGGAGCAAGAATTGTTCATACATCAGATGCATCAGATTTAACTAACTATGTACTACAAATTAAAGATGCAAACTATATAACGTTTAATCGTTTCACTTTTGAATTAACAGCTGCATCAACAAAAGGTATGATTGTTAATTTGTGGAACGCGAGTTATAATACAATTAAGAATTGTAAATTAATTAGTGATGCGAATGCTACTGCTACAACATATGCTGGTATTGCATTATCAGGAAGTTCTACATCTGCAACAACCGCAACAACTGCAAGATATAATGTAATTGAAGACAATGAAATTATTGGAGGATATTATGGTATTTCTTTTGTTGGTACAACTGCAACTAAAAACGTTAACGGAAATATAATTAGAAGAAATAAAATTAGAGATTTCTATTTATATGGTTTGTATAATGTTGCAGCTGATAGTACACAAATAGTATCTAATGATATATATAGACAAGTAAGAAATACATATACAACCTGCTATGCATTGTATTTCACAACCAACTCGAAATTTATAAATATTAGTAAAAATACAATAAGAAACTTTTACACCAATCAACCGTTGTTTTCAGGAACATCAGCGGCAATATTTTTCACTGCAAATGATGCACCGGCAGGACAAGAAGCTACGATTACAAATAACGTAATGTATGATTTGAATAGTAATGGTACAAGTTATGGTATTTACAATAGCAGTTCTGATGGTATGTTTATTTATCATAACACTGTATATTTAAATGGTGGTCAAACAACTGCGGGTGTGGGTTATGGTTTTTATCAAACGACTACTGCTACAAGAATCGATATTAGAAATAATATTTTCTATGTTCAAAAACCAGGTTCTGGAAATAAGGCTTGTTTATATTTTAATACAACTACATCTACTATAACTTCAAATTATAATGATTTATTTATTGATATTACAGTTGCTGGTACAGGCTTAAATAATATAGGTTATAAAGGAACTACAGCATCTGCTACACTTGCAGCATGGCAAGCAACTACAGGCACACCAGATTTAAATTCTTTAAGTGCAATTCCAATATTTGCGAGTGCTAATTTTCTGAAGCCGAATTCTAGTATTATTGATAATACAGGTACTCAAATTTTAACAGTAGCTGATGATATTACAGGTGCGGTAAGATCTGCAACACCTGACCCTGGTGCATATGAGTTTACACCAATTAACAATGATGCTGGTGTTACTTCATTTGTTTCTCCGGTAGAAATATGTCCGGGTACATCAACAGTAACTGTTAAGTTAAAAAACTTTGGTGCAATAGGTTTAACATCAGCAAATATAAATTGGTCGGTAAATAACGTTGTGCAAACACCACTTACTTTTTCTGGCACTTTAGCATCAGGAGCTGATACAACATTGACGATCGGTACATTTAATGTAATCGCAAATTCAAGTTACAATTTAAAAGCTTGGGCATCGGCACCAAATGCATTAGCAGATGGAAACACTAGTAACGATACTAGTTATAAAAACAATTTAAAAACTGGTTTATCAGGCACTGTTACAGTTGGTGGAGTTGGAGCAACATTCCCTACAATCACCGCTGCTATTAATGAGTTAAATGCGAATGGTGTTTGTGGTCCATTAGTAATTAATGTTAATCCGAATGCAGGCCCTTACAATGAACAAATAAGCATTGGTACTATTAAAGGAGCATCATCCGTAAACACAATAGAATTTAATGGTAACGGATCAGAGATACGATTTACAGATCAAACAAATGGTGCAAGACATGTTGTTCTTTTGAATACGGCACAATGGATAATAATAGATAGTTTTATAATTAGAGGATATGAAGGTTCTTTGACAACAAAGTTTAGTTATGGTGTTGTTTTGAATTCTGGATCTGATAATAACAAAATTACCAATAACAGAATTTTTGTAAGTGATAGTACTTCATCTACAAATTATGCTGGTATAGTATTTTCTGGAGCTAGTACATCAGCAACAACTGCTGGTTTATACAAAAACAATACAATTCAAGGCAATGAAATAAATGGTGGATATTATGGTATTACTATCGCTGGTACATCTGGTAATTCAGCGGGTTCAAGAACAAATCGAGTAATTAAAAATAAAATTAGAAATACATTCTATTATAGTAACTACTTTACATATACAGATAGTTTAATAGTAAATGGTAATGATATTTCATTGCCTAGAAGAAATGTATTTTCTACAATACATTATGTGTTTTATCAAGTTGGAGTTATTAATAAATCAGAGTTAGCTAATAATAAAATTCACGATTTCTTTAATTCAAACCCTACACAAACGTATACTTTTTATGGTTTATATCATACAACATCAGACAATACAGTAGGTAATGAAAACTTGGTATATAATAATGATATATATAATATAGGTGGTAATGGTACAATTTATGGTATTTACAATTCAGGTTCAGATAACATTAGATATTACCATAACACATTAACGTTTGATTATCCATTAGCAACTACAGGTGCTACATATGCAATGTATCAAGTGACAGCAGCAACTGGATTAGATTATAAAAACAATAGTTTTACAATTAGAAGAGGTGGTGTTGGATTAAGAAATGGTTTGCATTTTGCAACAAATGGAACAACATTTACTTCAGACTATAATAATATTTTCATACCAAATGGAAATGTCGGATTTTATAATGCTATATCTTATCCAGATTTAATTTCATGGAGAGCATTAAATGCTACGACTCCATATGACATGGCAAGTATTAGTGTAGACCCAATATTAAATGGCGGCAGAAGCAACGTTCCCTTGACTGGTAGTCCGTTGATAAATGCTGGTACTCCACTTGCACAAGTTACGAATGATATAAATGGAAATATTAGAAGTTCAGCAAGTCCTTACATTGGTGCATATGAATTTTCGGGTGATTTTTCAGGTCCGGTTTTAAGTTTCGTGCCGATATTAAATACTGCTAGTACTAGTAGCTATTCATTGTCTGCATTCTTAACCGCAAGTGACCCTGCAGGTGTTGATACTTCGCTAAACTTTAGACCAAGATTATATTATAAATCTTCGGATGATGCTAATGTTTACATTAACAATACAAATACAGTAAATGGTTGGAAATATGTTGTAGCTACAAACAATAGTTCGCCATTTAATTTTAATGTCAACTATGGTTTACTAGATTCTGTTGTAAAAATTGGAGATAGAATTCAATATTTTATTATAGCAAGAGATGCATTAGGTAATGTGAATTTTGCAGGAGCAGAATTAAATAATGACCCAACAAGTATGATTCTTACTGCTAGTAGTTTCCCTGTAGTAGGTGCAAGTTCATATAGAGTGGGTAATGCAATATCGGGTACTATTAATGTTGGAATTAATGAAACATATAAATCATTAACAAGTAATGGAGGTGTATTCGAATACATCAACAATAATTTACTTGGTGGTAATTTAGATATCGTAGTTAAATCTAATTTAACAGAAACTGGTATTCATGCATTAAATGCATTTGCAGAGACAGGTGGTTCTGGATATTCAATTAACATTAAACCGGTTAATGATACTTTAAGAACAATAACAGGTATATATACTGGTGGTTTAATCAGATTGAATGGTGCTGATAGAGTAAATATAGATGGAAGATTTAATGGATCTGGTCAATATTTAAGAATAGAAAACAATTCATCTTCAACTAATACAGCTGCGATTCAAATAATCAGTTTAGGTGTAAATGCAGGTGCGTCAAATAATACAATACGTAATAGTATTGTAGTTGGAGGTTCAGCTGGTAATGCGGTTCCAATTCATATTGGTGGTGCAAATATTCCATACAATTCAGGTGCATCTAACAACAACAATAAAATTATTAATAATACAATTTTAAGAGGTTCGGTTGGTATATTCTCTGGAGGTACTGATGCGGGTCCGACAGATAGTTTAATCATAGAAGGCAATACCATAGGTTCAGATATTGTTGGTGAACAACTGAGATTATATGGAATGGCATTAGAGATAAGTAGAAACTCTACAGTTCATAAAAACACAATTAAAAATATTGTAAATACAGCTGCTCAACAGGCATGGGGTATAGCATTGTATGATGGTTTTGCTAACGGTAAAATAACTTCTAACAAAATAGAAAAAGTAACTAATGGATCAGGAGCATTTGGTGGAAGAGGAATTGAAATAGTTTCAGGAAAACCAAATGAAAATATTTTGATTGCAAATAATTTTGTTGGTGGTATTGGAGGAAGTGGATCTAGAAATTTAAATTTATCAGCAACTATAGGTATTGGAATTATAAATACTGGTGGTGTAAATATTTACAACAACTCTATTAATTTAGTTGGTAATATTGGTACTGCTACAACTATTCCTGACACTAGTGCAGCATTGTATATAGGTCCGGGTTCTCGTTTATTAAACATCAGAAATAATAGTATAGTAAATACGATTAGAAATACTTCAGATACTTCGTATTCATATGCATTGTATTCATCAGTTGGTGATACAGCTTATACAGATATTAACTATAACAACTATTATGTAGGTGCAACTAGTTCTACGAGTTCACAAGGAATACTAGGAAAACTAAGTGTTGATTTAAACACATTAGCACAAATTCAAATTTCTACTGGTAAAGATTTAAATTCTATCACAGGAAATCCGAATTATATATCCAATATTGACTTACACGGACAAGGAGCAACATTGTATCAAAAAGCTCAATCAATATCAACCATCGTAAATGACATTGACGGTGATGTTAGACCAGCAACACCAGCAATTGGTGCTGATGAGTTTGTGCCGCCTGCAAATGAGTTAGAAATGGTAACAATGATTTACCCCAATCCGATTTCTTGTGGTAAAAATGTTGATAGTATAGTATTAGTAATTGCTAATCTTGGCACATCAGCACAAACATCATATATGGTGAAGGCTGATATCACTGGAGTTGTAGTCGCTAATTTATCTAAAACAATTACGAAAACTTTAGCAGTTGGTGGTAGAGATACAGTATCATTAGGTACGATAAACACAAATGTATCAGGTGTAGCAAACATCAAGGCATATGTAGAGTTGGCTACAGATTTAGTTAAGTCAAATGACACCATTTATTTAGCAAGAGAATATTCAACAACACCAAACATGCCTACGGCATCTGATGTAAATGCATGTTATGGTGGTTCAGCAACATTAGTAGCTACTAATGGTTCTGTGAGTTATACATGGTATAATGCTGCAAGTGGTGGTAATGTCGTAACTATTAATGATTCATTAACAGTTTCAAATATTACAAGTCCGACGAAATATTGGGTAAGTACTGCAGCTGGTTCTTCTACAGGATCTATTAAGATTTCTGAAATAGATGTAGGAGGTACTGATATGGTTGAGATTCAAAATTTAAGTGGAACAACTATTAATACAAGTGGTTGGAAAGTAATTGTAAGTAATTCTTATACGGTTATTGGATCTATCAATGCAAACGTGTGGAATTTACCGGCTACAATGGGTCCCGGACAAGTTTTATATAGAACAGATAATACTACTGATAATTATTGGGGTAGTAATATTTTATATAATCCTGGTGCATTCCCTACTTTCTCTGGATGGGCAATCATTTTAGATAATAATGATAATGTGGTTGATGCGGTATTTTTAAATTGGCCATTGTCTAATATTCAATCAGCGTCGATAGTATTTAATACTAAAACATTGAATCTATCACAAGAGTGGAGTTCAGCAGGTGTAAATATTACTACGGTGGCTGGTACAAGCAGTGTAAGTAGATCTGGCAATAGAGACAATAATAACGCAACAGATTTTCAAATCGTTACTACTTCAAAAGGAACTACAAATGCGGTATTAAATTTACCATACGCAGTTAGTGGTTGTGAAAGTGATAGAAAAGAAGTAACAGTAAATGTATTACCAAGACCTTATGGATCTACAGTTGCTCAAGCAACACCGTTCCAAGGTGTATTTAATACGGGTACATCATCTAATCCTGATGCAGCATGTTTAGCTGATACATTAACGTATTTGTTAACACCACCAACTGGATTTAACGCGAATGGTTTAGGTACTACATGGAATGTAACTAATGCTCAAGTAAAGAGAATTGGTGGGTCAACACCAGCTGGTTCAATTGTATTCAACGGGTTGAACATGACTTATGTAGCAGCAGCAGGTGATTTAGATAGTACATTAGTTTTCACAGCTAAAGTTGTAAATATTGCAACGGGTTGTGATAGTGATATCGTTCGCTACTTAAAAGTTAATACAGCACCAATTGTAGCATTAGGTACCGACTTAACAATTTGTGAAGGAGCACCAACTGTGTTAAATGCTGGTAATGCTGGATCAACTTATTTATGGTCTACCGGCGCTACAACACAAAGCATTTCTGTGAGTACATCAGGCACATACTCTGTAACTGTAACAAACACTAGTGGATGTTCAAGCACTGATGATATCGTAGTTACAACAATACCTAGTCCTACTAAAGCATTAGGTCCAGATGTTAAAGCTTGTGTCGGACAAAACGTATTATTAGATGCAGGAAATCCGAATGCAACTTACTCATGGAATACTGGTGCAACAACTAGAACAATTAACCCAGTAACAGGTGGATTGTATATTGTTATTGTAACAGGAACGGGTGGGTGTACAACAACCGACTCAATCAATGTTGTATTTAATGCATTACCAGTTGTGAACTTAGGTTCTGATTTAAATATATGTATTGAAGACACTACTATATTAGATGCAGGTAATACAGGCTCTACATACTTATGGTCAACAGGTGCTACAACTAGAACTATAAAAGTAAATGCAGCAGGTACATATTCTGTGACTGTTACAAATACTAATGGTTGTGCGAATACTGATCAATTAGTAGTTACAAATAAACCAGCACCAATTGCAATTTATACAGATACAGCATTAAACGGATTAAATGTGAAGTTTACTGCTACAGTTGTAGCTGGTAATAGTTATATATGGAACTTTGGTGATCCAACAAGTCCATCGAACACATCAGCTTTAACAAATCCTATTCACGAGTTTACTCAACCAGGTACTTATACTGTGACTTTAACAGTTACTAATGTTGCTAGTGGTTGTGTAACTATAGAGAAGAGAACAATTAATGTAGTATTCGTAGGTATATCTACAGCAAACAAAGAAATATTCAATTTCTATGCTGCACCAAATCCATTTGCTGGATCAACAAGTTTGAACTTCAACTTGAAGAAAACATCAATGGTTAAAATTGAGATGTATGATCTATTAGGCAGAAAAGTTAAAAACATTCAAGACTTAACTGAATTATCAGCTGGTGATCATAAAGTAGAATTGAATAATACAAACGCTGAATTGCCTAACGGTATTTATTTAATTAAATTAAATGTCGATGGTGATGAAAGTGTAATTAGAGTTCAAGATAACACATCAAAATAATTATAGAATAAATGAAAGGGGCTGAATTCAGCCCCTTTTTTTTATTTTAAACCTTTTATGATTACATTCGTCATAGCTGTATAAATCCCATATAAGATGAAAAAAACGTTTTTAGCTTTAATATCCTTGGTAGTGATATTAAGCTCTTGTTCAAAAGAACAAATTCAACCGAATTTTCAGAACATTTCTGTTTCTGAGTTATCATTACCTGTTACGAATTCAATAGCTGAAAATTTTCCTGATGCTGATATTATCGCGGCATATAGTGTGAGTAATTCAGATGCTGACTTTTTAGTAGAATTAAATACATCAGAAATGGTTGCTTTAAACTCTAATGGCCAAATAGTTGAAAATGCACAAGCTTTAGGTAGAGGTAAAGGAAGAGGAAGAGGTCCGAGAGGACATCATGGTGGCGGACATCACGGCGGTGGTCCAGGTCATGGTGGTATCAGAGATTCTGTACCAGCTGCAATAGCTTCATATATCAACACTAATTACCCTAATGATTCAATTTTTGGTGCGAGAAGAGATTCTTCTTGTGCTTTTGGATTAATTTTGAATGTTATGGTATCAGACGGACAAACTTTACCAAAGAGATTAGTATTCAGTTTAGTTAATAATGCTTATTTGTACAGAGCAGAAAGAGTAATGTATGGTACTTTACCTCAAGTAGTGAGAGATACAGTTAATGTTACTTATAGTAATTACAATATTAGAGCGGTTTCAGAAAAGTTGACATTGGCTAATACTCAAATTAATTATAATGTGTTTTTACATCAAATTGGAGTAAGAAATAGAATGAAGGTTACCGTACAAGATAATGGTACTATTATTTGCACTAAATAATATTTAGGTTTTTTAAATTGAAAATGGCTTGGTATAAAATTTATACCAAGCCATTTTTATTTAGATCTTTTGTTAAAGATATCTTGTATAATATCTGAACTATATATTTGATTTTCAAAATTTGTATCTATAGCTTTTTGATACATAGCATGAGCTACAACCATCGCATCTATAGGCTTATATTGTTTAGCAAAAATTGATAGTATTGGTGCCCATAATTTAGAACTCATAATTGCAATTCTTTCTCCTAATCGAAACTCTTTTCGTAAACCTAATAAGAGTGATGGTCTAAAGATATATAAAGCTTTAAATCCAATAGCTTTTAATTGCTCTTCCATTTCTCCTTTTACTTGATTATAGAATATAGAAGAGTTTTTATCTGCTCCCATTGCTGAAACAACCAAGAATTTTGTTGCTCCATTTCTCTTTGTTATGTTTGCAATTTTTATAGGGTAATGCAAATCTACTTTTTTAAAGTTTTCTTTTGTGCCTGCAACTTTAATAGTAGTACCTAAGCAACAAAAAACATCATCTGCAATCAATTCATTGGCATGCTTTTCTAATTCATCAAAATCACATACTATGTTTTTTAACTTTTGGTCTTTAATTGGTAAAGCTTGTCTACTTATAACAATAATTTCAGTATAATTTTTATCCATTAATAAATAGCTTAAACAGAATTTACCTATTAAGCCACTTGCACCCACAATAATTGCTTTCTTCGCCATTAGAATTTTCTAGTTGATAAATAATAATCTTCTTTGCTTCTCATTAATTCTTGATCAGCTTTCTTTTTGTCTTTGTACCCTATTAAATGCAGAGCTCCATGAATCATCACTCTGTTTAATTCATCAATATATGTAGTATTAAACTTTTTCGCATTCTCTTGTACTCTTTCAACACTAATAAATATATCACCTTCTATTTTGTTTTCAATTTCAGATTGATCGAAAGTAATAATGTCTGTTAATGTATCGTGTTGTAAAAAATCTACATTCATTTTGTGTAAATATTCATCACTACAAAACACATAATTCAAAGTGCCGAGTTTTTTGCCTTCAATTTGAATACTTTCTTTTAACCAACTCTTAGTATCCTTCTTCTTTTTTAAATTAGAGGTAATATCTTCTTCAAAAAAATGTATAGCCATTATGGTGTCTTTTTAAAATAGGTGTTTACTTTCTCTTTGTAGTATGGATCTAAGCCTGGAGGAACAGTTTTAATTAACTCCAATTCTTTCATTTTCTCTTTTTTGTATTCTTCAAATTTCAAATTGGGTTTATCATAATTATCATCAGCAGACTTTGATTCTCTTTTATTATCTAGCTCTCTCTCACGTACAGCTTTTTCTGCTTCTAGT
>JBKCCA010000004.1:0-2068 GCA_046305595.1 bacterium | reverse complement strand
CCTTTACCTGATATGCGAGTTGACTTAAATTTCGCACGATCTATTGCATTCAGTTATCAAGAATTTTTTAGATACGATAACAATGTTTCAAGTGCAACATATGGTAAGTTTAGATCATTTGCGGAAACAGAAACAGGTAATTTCAGCATGACGGTCATCACGCTAAGATCTGCATTTGAAAAAATAGATCCAGAGAAAGGAAACTCTAAATTCTTCGAGACATTTATGGATAATCGTTATTCTATTTCTCAACGATTAGCTATACAAGATGGAAATTTCAATACTGATACTACAGGTTTCTTTGACGGTTACGGTAAGTACTCACAACAAGTATTAATACCCGCCTTCTTAGCCGCTTATACAGGCAAAAGCGCCAACAATGTAAACCTAAATCCTTTCCCAAAAATTCCATTACCAAATTGGAGAATTAATTACAGCGGATTAATAAAAATTCCAATCGTTGCTGAATACTTCACAAGTTTTGTTATTAACCATTCGTATACATCAACGTATAACGTGAATAGTTTTAACAGACCTACAACTACTGCAGAGAGATATATATCGAATAATAATTATGTGCCAGATTACGAGATACAACAAATTACTGTATCAGAAACTTTTGGTCCATTAATCGGATTCGACATGACATTGAAAAATAAAATCAATATTAATTTGGATTATAAGCAGAGTAGAAACTTAGGACTAAGCTTTGCGAATGCAAGGTTAGAGCAAATGAATACGCAAGAATACAATGTGGGTATTGCTTATACGACGAATAATTTGAAATTGCCGTTCTCAATTGGCAACGGACAAAAAGTATTGACGAATGATTTGAATGTTCGAATGGATTTTAACATTCGATTAAATAGAGGGGTGGTGCATAGAATGGATCAGAATTATTCTGAGATCATTAATGGTTCAAGGGTTTTAAGTATTAAACCTTCGGTAGAGTATGTTTTAAATCAAAGATTTCAGGTTAGAGTGTTCTACGATAGATTAGTCACTAATCCCTTTATTACTACATCATTCCCTACAAAAATCACCAGTTTAGGCTTTAGCTTAAGAATTAATATTGGTGCATAATAAATTCAAAGAAAAAACTAACTTTGGTAAAAATTAAATAATTCAAATACAATGAACTTTCCAGCTGAATTAAAGTACACAAAAGACCACGAATGGGTTCGTGTAGAAGGTAATACTGCATACATTGGTATTACAGATTTCGCACAAAGAGAATTAGGTGACATCGTTTACGTTGACATCAACTCAGTAGGTAAAACTGTAAATAAAGAAGAAGTTTTCGGTACAGTTGAAGCTGTGAAAACAGTTTCTGATTTATACATGCCAGTATCTGGTGAAGTATTAGAAGTGAACGCTAATTTAGATGCAAATCCTGAGTTAGTAAACTCTGACCCTTATGGTGATGGTTGGATGGTAAAAATCAATTTAAGCAATGCTGCTGATGTTGATTCATTATTATCTGCAGATGACTACCAAGGAGTTATTGGAGCATAATAAATTCTGGAAGTATAATATTTATTGGGTTCTCTGGCTAATCTTTATTTCTTATTTAAGTAATAAAACACCATCAGAATTACCCAAAATATCTTTGTTAGCATTTGAACATGCTGATAAATTAGTACATGCTGTCTTCTATTTTACCCTTTGCACTTTATGTGTTTACGGACTTTCAAGACAGCATGTATTTCAAAAATTGCAATCATCCGCATCGATTATCTCTTTAATTTTCTCAGTGATTTGGGGAGCTTTAATGGAGATTACCCAATTGACCATTTTTACTTATCGCTCGGCAGAATGGGCTGATTTTTTCGCCAATACTTTTGCCGCATTATTTGCTATCTTAGTATTACGAATTTTTAAGTTCTCAAAATCATGAAAAATATTAGATATGTATTGGCCATTATGTTTCTGTTGGCTCTAGCTACTAGCTTTGTTTCATGCAAGGCAAAATGCGATTGCCCTACATTCTCTAAAGCCAAAGCCCCAATAAATCAAGTACGCCCAGCTTAAATAATTCATTTATTCTTATTTGGATTTAATTTAAATA
>JBKCCA010000003.1:0-1053 GCA_046305595.1 bacterium | reverse complement strand
CTCTAAGCTATTTGAAAATAAAGTATCATAAGTTGTATTGATTTTCAGGTTCATTAATTTAACATCAACATTAGACCTATTAATAGCTTGAATATTAATTCTTAAATCTGTCTTCGGATGTGTGATAAAATCAAGTGCATAACTTTCTATGAAAATTCCTGCGCAACTTAAAATCAGGTCGGCAACTTCAGACTTCTTTTGAACTCTCCAATAATCATTTTGAATATTATCTAGTTCTTTATAGATAAGAATTAAATCGTCTGTACTTGCTGAAGGATTATTAGCATTATATTTTGCTAGACATTTAGCAATTAACTTCTCAATGTTTTTTGCATTAGGTATTCTCGACCATTTATCATTAATACCATCAAAAATATTGCTATTAATTGAATCACCTTTTACATACTTGAAAGTTTCTTTAATAGCACCTCTTTGCATTGGAACACCGAAACCTTGACTTCTATGTTGAGATCTACTTGTAGATGCTATTTCTCCATAGCTTTTACCAAGTAATGAATTATAAGCTCCTATGTCAAGTTTAGTAAATTCTTTGCCGTCGCTTTGTGGCATGCTTCCGAAATTAAATCCGTTCCATACTAATCTCTTAGCTTGCCATACTTGAACATACTTTAATTGTTCTTTAAATTTATTCGGATCAGCAGCAGCATCCATAGCTTCTTCAGCAAGTATTGCCGATGCAGTATGATGACCGTGTCCGCCAGAACCATCCGTAGGAAATCTAGTAATGATTAAATCAGGTTTGAAATTTCTTATTACCCAAACCATATCGGCTAATACAGAATCTCTATTCCATTTCGAAAAAGTTTCTTGGGGGTTTTTAGAAAAACCGAAATCGAATGCACGAGTGAAAAATTGTTCTGCACCATCTAGCCTTCTTGCAGCCAACAACTCTTGGGTACGAATCATGCCCAACTTCTCACTTTGCTCGGTACCAATCAAATTTTGTCCGCCGTCACCTCTAGTTAATGACAAATAACCTGTTCTCCATTTTTTCTCGTTTGCTAAATAGGTTAATAAACGTGTGTTTTCGTC
>JBKCCA010000002.1:0-2782 GCA_046305595.1 bacterium | reverse complement strand
GCTTTATAGCTGCTAAATCGGGGTGTACTGCTGCAGCAATTAAAGCTATCTTCTGTTTGTTCTCAATAACCTCTATGTAGAAGTTGCTTATATTATTGTTAATGTTTTTCTCTGAACCAATTGGATCTATTTTTACCGTATACTTTTGATAACCCCCAACATCAGCATTTAACTTTGCCTTTATTGAGATGCTTTCGTTCTTAGAACTAATTTTTTGTTTAATAGAATAAACAGATTTGCCATCTTTCAATATTGAAATATTTGTAATCTGATTGGCTAAGTCGTATGCCTTTATTCGGATGTCAACAAGAAAGTCATTTTTCTTGTAAACTATTTCATTGTGTACAATATTTTGAATTCGGATGTCTCTCTGTGGAATAGAATCACCCATTAATATTGTATATACTGGGGTCTTCATTAATTGAACATAATCGCTCAGTTCTCTACCTGTATTACTTATTCCATCACTCGCTAGTACAATTGCTGCTAAATTTCTATTCTTATAAGTATTAAGAGCTTCATCAAATATCAGTGACAAATTCGATTTATTGCCTTTGTAATTTATTTCATTTCCTGATTTTAATTCTTCTGCTATACTGAAAGTTTTGACATCATATTTTGAAGAAAGCTCATTAATTAATTCTTTGCTTTGTTCTAAATATTCTTTTTCATAAAAAGATTTATTTGCATTTAAAACAATCGATTTAGAATTGTCTTGAGCAAAAAGTATTATTGGCTTTTCGTATGAGAGTCCGCGGTTGTTCAAAAGCGGACTTAGCAAAAAGAAGCTAATGATGAAAACTACAATACCTCTTACTATTGCAAGAGCATTTCTAGTTTGCTTCTTTAGTTTTGATTCTTTTTTATATAAGAAATAAGGGTAAAGTACAGAAAGGGCTAATGAAATTATTAATACAAAAATATTGAACTCTAAGAAAGTAATATTTGGCATCTTATTCTATTTCAAATGAGGCGTTAACTACAGCAGTAATTTCTTTTTCAATAGAGCTTACATCGTTCATTCCATAATCGCTAACCATGTTAGAATTAAGTGGAGTAATTTGTAATACACCCATTCTAGCATTTCGCATTGTACCTAATTTTGAATTAGTAGCCTCTGCAATTTTTGCAGCTCTATTCATAGCATCTTTAGCCGCTTCAGCTTGTATCTCGATTTTTATTTCAGCGAGTTTGGTGTAATAGTATTCTGGACTAAAAATTTGAAATTCGATGCCTTGTGAATAGAGGTTAGAAATTTCGAGTGAGATGGCTTGAATTTTTTCTACGTCATTCGATTCAATTCTGAATGTTTGGCTAGCATTATAACCCAATAAATCAGTTTGTGCACCATTTACATAATTATATTGTGCGTAAATATTCATAGTCTCGAAAATCACTTTAGAAGCATCAAACCCTTTACTATTTAAATATTCTAATAGTATTGGTTTGTTTGCATTTAATTTTTCGAATGCATTTTTTTGTGTACTCGCAAATCCGGTTAAACTACCTTTCAATATTGCTAGGTCTGCTTTAATCTCTTTCTTCGCCGAACCCGTAACCGTAATGGTTTGGTTTTCTTTTTTAGTTGCCTTCCAGTTAATACCGAAAACAATAACAGAAACAATCAGCGATGCGCCGATGATTGAAGAGGGGATGATGAAGCGGTTTGCCATGGTGCTGTTTTTATAATTATTAACGAGATTAAAATGTATTCAATATTCCGTATTCAGTATTCCGATGTACTAAATTTAATTTCCTGCAGAGGAAATAAAATCCTTGATTCGGAATACGGAATACGTAATACTAAGTCAGCATGCCCCCGCACACCGATATCACCTGCCCATTCACATAAGCCCCCATATCTGATGCTAAGAACAATGCAACATTTGCAACATCTTCTGTTTCGCCCATACGTTGTAAAGGAATCAACTTACTCCATCCAGCGGTAACATCCGCAGGTAAAGCATCAGTCATTTCAGTACGTATGAAGCCAGGGGCAATTGCATTGCAACGTATATTTCTTGATCCTAATTCTCTTGCTACTGATTTTGTAAATCCTAATATACCAGCTTTCGAAGCAGAGTAATTCGCTTGCCCAGCGTTACCCTGAACACCAACAATAGAACTCATATTTATGATTACACCGAAGCGTTGTTTCATCATTGGTTTTGTCGCTGCTTTTGTAACGTTGAATACTGATTTTAAATTAGTATTAATTACGTCGTCCCATTGCTCTTCACTCATTCTCATTAACAATCCGTCTTTGGTGATACCTGCATTGTTAACTACTATATCAATCGAACCAAAGTCAGCAACAATAGCATTGATTAAATCATCTGCTGCTTGAAAGTTAGAAGCATCAGAACGATAGCCTTTCACTTTTGTACCAGATGCTGCTAATTCTTTTTCTAAAGCTTCGCCTTTTTCTACAGATGATAAATAAGTGAATGCAACATTTGCACCATGTGCTGCAAATACTTCTGCAATTTTTTTACCTATACCTTTTGAAGCACCAGTTACAAGTGCTGTTTTACCTTCGAGTAATTTCATGTTGTAAGATTATAATGTTATACGAAAATACAATATGTATTTAAATGGAAATGTGCACACAAAAAAAATGCTCCGAGTCTCCTCGAAGCATTTTAAATATTTTATAACTAATCACTAGTTACCAGTAAATAGTTACTAGATAAGTCCAGCTTTTTTCAATTCTTCTTGCATAGCTACCCCAATCTGCGCTGGCGACTCAACCACTCTTATACCACACTCTGCCATGATCTTC
>JBKCCA010000001.1:0-1161 GCA_046305595.1 bacterium | reverse complement strand
GTTGAAATCAATGACGGGTTTTGGACTTGCGAGTTCAGAGTATAACCAGAAGAAAATTAATGTTGAGATTCGCTCATTAAACAGTAAGTTTTTAGAGTTGAATATTAAACTACCCAGAACATACTCTGATAAAGAAAGCATCATCAGAAATGATTGTGTCAAATTTATTGAAAGAGGTAAGGCGAACGTCTCTATAGGTTTCGAACAAAATGCAATTGAAGATCAGCGTCAAATCAATAAAGAATTATTTTATTCATATTATAATCAATTAAAGTCATTAGCAGATGAACTTTCTGTAAACAATACAGATATATTCAGAAGT
Organism: bacterium; assembly: GCA_046305595.1. Classification (GTDB taxonomy): domain Bacteria; phylum Bacteroidota; class Bacteroidia; order Sphingobacteriales; family Sphingobacteriaceae; genus JAEYZM01. The sequence continues at coordinate 839 of JBKCCA010000001.1, read as the reverse complement.
GTTATTAGTATACCTGAGGTATTTAATACACAAGAACAGAATACTAATGATGAAGAATGGTTAATTATTCATAATACATTTTTACAGGCTGTAGAAAATTTCAATCAATTTAGAATTGATGAGGGTAATACTTTATCAATTGATTTAGTAAAGAGAATTGAATCTATATTAAATGGAATTACAGAAGTTGAAAAGTTTGAAGGTAATAGAGTGCCACAAATTAAAGAGAAACTTAACCAATTATTAGCAGATCAAGTTGGAGTAGAAAATGTTGATCAAAATAGATTAGAGCAAGAGTTGATTTATTATATAGAGAAGTTTGATATTACAGAAGAAAAAATTAGACTAAGCAGTCACTGTAATTATTTTCTAGATGTAATGAAACAAAAAGAAGCTAATGGTAAAAAATTAGGATTTATCTCACAAGAGATAGGTAGAGAAATAAATACCATGGGCTCAAAAGCGAATGACGCGAACATCCAAAAAATTGTTGTGGGTATGAAAGACGAGTTAGAAAAAATTAAAGAACAATTATTGAATATTATATAATCAAATTCTGATTATTTTAAGAATACGGAGAATGGATAAACAAGGTAAACTTATAATTTTTTCGGCACCTTCTGGAGCAGGCAAAACCACAATAGTTCAATATTTACTTAGTCAATTAAGTAATATTAAATTCTCAGTATCTGCCACTACAAGACAAGCTAGAGGTGAAGAAGTTGATACCAAAGATTATTACTTCATAAGTAAAGAAGATTTTTTGCATAGAGTTGCAAAACATGAATTTATTGAGTTCGAAGAGGTTTACTCGGGTACATTTTATGGAACTTTAAAAT